>JAEDMF010000045.1 GCA_016303175.1 Bacteroidales bacterium | reverse complement strand
AAAGAAGTTTACAATCCATAGGACCTTATTCCTTCACGCGGCATGGCTGGTTCAGCCTTCCGGCCATTGACCAATATTCCTCACTGCTGCCTCCCGTAGGAGTTTGGACCGTGTCTCAGTTCCAATGTGGGGGACCTTCCTCTCAGAACCCCTAGATATCGTCGCCTTGGTGAGCCGTTACCTCACCAACTAGCTAATATCACGCGAACCAATCCGTATCCGACGAATCTTTCAATATCTGAAGATGCCTCCAAATATGTTATGGGATATTAGTCGGCGTTTCCACCGGTTATCCCCCAGATACGGGCATGTTGCTCACGCGTTACGCACCCTTGCGCCGGTCGCCATCAATTCCGTATTGCTACTTCATTATGCTGCCCCTCGACTTGCATGTGTTAAGCCTGCCGCTAGCGTTCATCCTGAGCCAGGATCAAACTCTTCATTGTATATTCAATATTTTTCTAAGCTTGACCTGACGCTTCTTGACTATTAATTTCTAAAGAAATCAACGCTTCTCGATTTTTTAGTTTTCGGTACTTTTTGCTTGTACAAATTATCTTTCAGTATTATCAATGAACTTGTTGTAACCCGTTGTTTCTCAAACGGGATGCAAAGATACGCACTTTTTTGTTATTTGCAAACTTTTTTCGAGTTTTTTCCATAATTTTGTATCCCGAAATGACAGGCGAGAAAAAAATATCACTCTGGCAGCTGTTCTGGGTAATGGCCAAAATAGGCAGCTTCACCATCGGAGGCGGCTATGCCATGCTGCTGATGATTCAAAAGGAAATCACTTCGAGGGGCTGGATTAGCGAGGAGGAATTCCCCGATTTGATAGCTCTTTCGCAGGCCGCCCCGGGCCTTTTGGCCGTAAACATTTCAATTTTCACGGGATATCGTCTTAGAGGCACTGCCGGCGCCATCGTGGCAACCATAGGCAGCTGCATGCCCCCCTTTCTCATCATTCTTGCCATCGCTCTCTTTTTTAGCGGGTATGCCGATGAACCCATAGTCCGGCAGGCTTTCGCGGGGATGCGCCCAGCTGTTGTCGCCCTAATCACCGTCCCGATGATAAAGATGGCCCGCACCTCCTGCAGACAATGGTGGCAATGGCTCATTGCAGCAGTTGTGATAGCGCTGGTCACCTTCCTCAAACTCTCGCCCGTATATATATTGGTATGCGTGATAGCAGTTTCGCTCGCCGTAGCTCTGCAGCGTGACAGAAAAAGGAGGGCCGGCAAATGATATTCCTCGAACTCTTCTGGAACTTCTTCGTCATAGGCCTGTTCACAATAGGCGGTGGCTACGCGATGCTGTCCCTTATTCAGAACGTGGTGTGCACCCAGTACCACTGGATAAGCGACAGCACGTTCACAGACATTGTGGCAATCAGCCAGATGACCCCGGGACCCATAGGCATAAATTCAGCTACCTACATAGGATACAGCGTGGCCAAGGAGGCGGGCTACAGTGAGCCTCTGTGCGTGTGCGGCTCCTTCGCCACCACTCTTGCAGTAATGCTGCCTTCCTTCCTCATAGTGCTCACACTCTGTCATTTTTACGGAAAATTCCACCACTCTCCCATTTTCAAGGATTTGATGACCGGTCTGAGACCTGCGGTAGTGGGCCTGATAGGAGCCGCAGCCGCCATATTGATTACCCCGGAGAACTTCCCTGACTGGAAGAGCTGGATTATTATCGCCGTCTCCTTTCCCCTGGCAATGTGGCCTAAGATGCATCCCATACTGCTCCTTATATGCGCGGCTGTCGCAGGCATTCTAATATACTGAGCGGAGAAGTCTGCCTATAACGTCAGGGTGCGGCAGGCAATGCAAGGGTAGCAGGGTGCAGGGGCGGCAGGGGCGTCAAACAGCGCGGACGACACGATTCAAAGCGAGAAACCACAGGGAACCGAGGTAAACCAGAAGCAGAAGGGTGTTGACGCCAAGCCGCAGAGGCATAAGGCCTATCCCCGCAGTGAGCAAGGACAAGGCGTAAAAGACTGCTGTCAAGGCGAAAATCAGGCATATCTTCTTCCAATCGTAGTCGATTCTATAGTATTTGTTGCCCAGAAGCACGCTGACCAGCAGCATCACGGCATAACTGGCAAGGTGGCCGAAGGCGGAGGCCCAGTAGGAGAAACGGGGCATAAAAATGATGTTCACCAGCGCCGTCACCACGAGCCCGGCGAGGGTTATCCATATTGCCATCGTCGTCCTTCCGCTGAGCTTGTACCACATATTCACGTTGAAAAGCATACCGAGGAGTATGTAGCTGAGCAGCATTATGGGAACTACGCCTATGGCGGAGCGGAAGTCACGGCCCAACAACAGTTCCAGAACATCTATATAAAATATGACCCCGAGCAACACGGTGCAGCAGAATGCCACGAAGAGGGTCATCACCTTTGAATAGAGTTCCTTGCTGTTGCGGTCCGAGGCCCTCTGGAAGAAGAAGGGTTCGGAGGCATAACGGAACATCTGGATGAAGAGATTCATTATGACCGACAACTTCACCGCAGCCTGATAGACTCCCAGGGTGGCCCTCCACTGTTCCGAGGATGTGTCAAACCAACGGAACAGTATCCTGTCCAGCAGGTCATTCACCACACCGGGCAGGGCGGCAATCATAAGGGGCAGGCTATAGAGCAGCATCTCCTTCATCAGTTTGCCGTCAGGGCGCAAGGAGAGGGTGAAAAAGTCCGGCAGCAGAAGCAGCGCGCAAA
Organism: Bacteroidales bacterium; assembly: GCA_016303175.1. Classification (GTDB taxonomy): domain Bacteria; phylum Bacteroidota; class Bacteroidia; order Bacteroidales; family UBA932; genus Cryptobacteroides. The sequence goes on along the minus strand of JAEDMF010000045.1, from coordinate 9,030 downwards.
GCAGACAGGAGACGAAAATCGCGAAAATCACGTATGTGAAATCCGGTGTCATACTGACAAAGTTGTATATCCATAGGGGCTTTGAGACACAGAGGAACAGATACAGGTTCACTCCCAGCTCGGTGAAAATCTTGAGCGTCTTTATTAGGGCAAAGCGGAGTGCCTTGTGTTCCTGTCTCAAGCGGGCGAATAGTATGGCAGTCACTGCATCCATTGCCAAAATCCCGCCCATATACATTATCACCTTATTGTAACTTGACGCAGCGGCACCGACGGCGGACGAGGCACCGGCCCCCACAGAAGAGGCGGCAAATTCTCCGAAACCGAAGGCCGAGATGGGTTCCGCAAAGGCGATAGCAAGCGCCAATACCGCCACACTTACAGCGAACACCGCCGAAAAGGCACTGCCATACACCCTTGAAACATCGACTCCCGGTCTGTTTGCAAAACGGAAGCAGCCTGTTTCCAGTCCCAGCACCATCACCACCTGCAGCACGGCAATCCAACTCATCAGTTCAGTGACAACCCCATAATCAGCCTGAGTCAGCACCCTTGTATAAACAGGCACCAGCACGAAATTTACAATTCGCGCCAGTATGGTGCTAAGACCGTAAATCGCGGTTTCACCGGCCAGTTGTTTGAGAACGTTTGCCATTATCGGAGGTCTCCAGAACTATTCCATCTTGTCATTTGCACGCTTGTCATTCACACGCTTGTCATTCGCAGGCATCATTCGATGGTAAAATTGACAGTTTCGCGGCCTATGGCTGCCTTGAACTCTCCCGGCTCGAGCACCCACTGCAGTTGCTCATTGACAAAAGCGAGCTCCGATTTGCTGACCTTGAACTCTACAGTGCGGCTCTCTCCCGGGGCGAGGTCAATTTTGGTGAAGGCACGCAGACGCCTGACATCAGGAGTGAGGGACGCGACAAGGTCGGAGATGAACAGCAGGACAGGTTCCTTGACGGCCCTCGATGAGGTATTGGCCACACGCACGCTTACGGTGACGTCGTCTTCGCCAACTATGGCCCTAAGGTCAGAATATTCAACAGTGGAATAAGACAGACCATAGCCGAAAGGCCACTGGACTATGGTGTTTGCCTCATAGTTATAGGCGCCCTCCATTTTCTTGGAATACTCGCAGGGCTTGCAGTCGTAGGTAATGAACGAACCGTGATACTTGGGATAAGTGTAGGGCAGACGGCCGGAGAAGTTGGACTCCCCGCTGAGCAGGTTTGCAAGCGCAACTCCACCGTAATTGCCGGGCAGGAACGTGTGCACTATGCCCTTTGCAAGGGGCTCTATTTCACTGATGAGGCGGGGACGACCCTCATTGAGCACGAGAATGACGGGTTTTCCGCTCTCGGCAAGATACTTGACCATATCCAGCTGATTGCGCGACAAAGTAAGGTCATTGATGTTGCCGGGAGTCTCAGTATAGGAATTCTCGCCTATGAAGGCTATCAACACATCCGCGCGGCCGATTTTGTCGAAAGTGCGGTTGCCGTCCATAATGAGTAACTCCGGCATATGGCAATCACGGTTAAAATTCTTAGGGTCATACTCCAGCATTGCGCTGAACTCGACGTTCTCCTGTCCGAACTTGTCCACTATGGCTTCGTAGAAACTGCGGTATTTGCCGATTTCGCGACATACCTTGTCTGTGGTCTTGCCCTGCCAAGTATATGACCAACCGCCGTTCATCGGACGGAAGTTGTCCGCATTGGGACCGCATACAAATATCTTCTGGCCCTTCTTCAATGGTAGGATATTGTCGTCGTTTTTCAGCAGAACCATACATTCCTCCGCCATCTTCACGGCCTCCTGAGCGAAGGCGTCGCCTCCGAAGTCCTTGTAACGCTCCTCCAGGCCAACCACCTTCCTGCGACCCTTGCCAGCGCTCTCCCAAGGTATATCCCAAGTGCTGCGGTCGAGCAGGCCCACACGAATCTTGAGGCGAAGGATGCGGCGCACGGCGTCATCGATGCGGGACATGGGCACCTTGCCCTCATTCACGTTCTCAATGAGCAAGTCGCAGAAATTGGTGGAATACGGATCCATCGACATATCTATGCCCGCATTGATGGCCATCGCTATTGCCTCTTTCTTGTTGGCGGCGCAACGGTCCCTCCTCCATATATTGTTAATGTCGGCCCAGTCGGTGACAACCATTCCGTCCCAATCCAGACCCTCCTTGAGCCACTGGGTCAAAAGAATGTGGTTGGCGTGGAAGGGAACGCCATTGTTGTTGGAAGAGTTCACCATAATGCTCAGGGCACCTGCCTTGCAACATTCAGCGAAAGGCACAAAATACTTCTCCATCATCTCGCGGTAGGTCACGCTGGAAGGAGTGCGATCCTTACCGCTCACTGCTGCCCCGTAGGCAAGATAATGTTTCAGGCAGGCGGCCACATTGTTCATTCCTATATTGTTGGGGTCGTCCCCCTGAAGTCCCACGGTAAGGGCGGAAGCCATTTTGGCATTGACCAGAACATCCTCACCGAAACTCTCCCATACGCGCGGCCAAAGCGGCGAACGGGATATGTCCATCACGGGAGAATACACCCAAGGAATCAGACAGGCACGGCTCTCATATGCAGTGATTTCACCTATTCTCTTGGGGATTTCCACATTGAAGGAAGCGCCCTGACCGATTTCCTGCGGGAAAAGCGTCGCGCCGTAAGTGTAGTTCGCGCCGTGGACACAGTCAACGCCGTATATCTGGGGTACTCCGGTATGAAATTCCGACACACTGTTGAGAGTGCGGATAACACTTGACCACTTCTGGGGCGTGATTGCATTGTCGAAAGGCACGTTCAGCACGGACCCGACCTTATATGTTCCGAAAAACTTGTCAAGAGCCGCAGCGGAAAGCATGCCGTCAGCAAGGGCTTGCATTGCCTTGTTGCCGTTGGCAGGAGCCTTGGAGGCATCGTACTGAAAGGGGCCAATGGTGAGTTCGCACATCTGTCCGACCTTCTCCTGAAGAGTCATCTTTGAAAGTATCGCCTCAACCTGAGCCTCTACCTTTTCATCTCTGGGGATGCACCGGGCTTGGCTCTCCGAATGCGCGAATAACAGAAGCAAAAGGGAAATAAAGAAATAATTTGAGCTGCTGCCGGAGATTTTCATATCAATTGTCTTATAATTAACTGCGTCACTTAAGGATTTTATATATCTAAGTAATTGACGTTCTGGAAGTTACCTGAACTTATGAAACTTCAATTACATAGAATGCAAAGATAACAAAAATTACTAAATTTGCAGCCGTCATTATGGATACACGCTTTTCAAACCTTACTCACGTTTTCCTGGATGCAGATGACACGCTTTGGGAGAACGACATTTATTTCCGCACCGCTGAAAGGGAATTCTGTCATTATATAGGCCGTTATGTGGATGAGAACCTGGCCGGAGAACGGCTTGTCCACCATCAAGAGGCCAACATTCCCATATACGGATACGGCTCCAAGACCTACTTGCTCGGAATGTTGGACGCCGCCGCAGAACTTTGCCCTGCGCAGTTCGGGGCGGAGATGTACCTTGACATAAAGGCGATAATAGAAAGGCTGGCTACCCATCCCTTCGATTTCCTGGAAGGCGCGGAGCAGGTGGTGAAGGACCTTTCAAAGAAGTACACGGTTGTGATTGCCACGAAGGGAGACCTGAGCGAACAACTGAGGAAGTACCGCCAGAGCGGTCTGGAGGGCTATGTCAAGGCAATTGAGGTTATGGAGACCAAGGCCTGCCCGGACTATCGCAACCTGGCGGCAAAAATGGGTATAGCCCCGGAGAATTTCCTTATGGTGGGAAATGCTGTGCGCAGCGACATTGCACCTGTGATAGAGATGGGCGGATGGGCTGTCCATATCCCCTATAAGGTGACCTGGGTGCACGAAATGATGGAAATGCCCCAATCCGACCGCATCATTGAACTGAAAAACATTGAAGAGTTGCGGGGGCTGCTGCTGAGCGACGAAGTGGCCAAGTGACAAGCCGGCGACGCTGTTGGGTGATGGAAAACTGTTGACTGACGCGAAGCCTTATAGCCTGACGCGACTGTCAGCCACAAGCGCGGCTTTCACCACATCATCCTGAGGGAGCACGTACCTGTAGTAAGCTTCTTCGCCAACCTTGCTGTACCTGCCGCAAAGACCCTTGATTTGGGGCAACAGGTATTCTCTGCTCTGCTCCCATTCACCCTTGGCAGGCCGAATACCCAGAGAGGCAGCGAATCTGAGGAAGTCCTCCTCTATGCCGTTTGAGGCAAAATATGGCTCCAATGCCTTATATTCGGTGATTTTGGGAAGAGAGGAGCTGTGTTTGTCCAGGAAATAGGTAGCATAGCGCATGACTACCGCCTTCTTATTGCATTCAATGTGAAAATTAGTCGCCTTAGTGGTGTCGAGAGGCACGAATACATCAGGAATGATGCCTCCTCCGCCATAAACGGTTCTGCCTCCCGCAGTCTTGTACACCTTGCTGCTGTCCACCTTGATACTGTCCGCCGACATCAGTTCACCGCTTGAATACCTTGTATAGAAGTCATAGGCATAGTCATCCGAATAAGGCTTCTGTATGCAACGGCCCGAAGGTGTGTAGAAACGGGCCACTGTGAGCCTTATGCCCGAGCCGTCAGTAAAATACACCGGCTCCTGAACAAGTCCTTTGCCGAAACTGCGGCGTCCCACGACAATTCCCCTGTCGTTGTCCTGAATGGCACCCGCAAAAATTTCCGACGCCGAAGCGCTGCCGTCATCTATCAGCACCGTGATTGCCAAGTCCGTCAATTTGCCCCTGCCGTCCGCCTTAACATCCTCCCGCTTGCGGTGCAGTCCCTGCATATATACTATGGGCGCACCCTTTTCGAGATAATCGTCCGCCAGAGCGCAAGCTTGGTCAAAGAAACCTCCGCTGTTGCCTCGAAGGTCGAAGATGAGCCTCTTCATACCCTTGGCTTTCAGGGCCATGGCTGCCTCGTGGCATTCCGTGTAAGTACTGCGGGTAAACTTGGAAAGACGCAGATAACCCGTAGTGTCATTAAGCATGAAATGAGCATCCACACAATGCTCTGGTATCTTGTCCCGAGTAATGTTGAAGGGAATTTCTTCTGTTCCGCGGCCAACGGTAAGTACCACCTTGGTACCTTTGGGCCCACGCATCAGGCGCACCATACTGTCCTGCGGAGTCTTAGTGCCGGCGATGTTCTTTTCATCAACCTTGAGGATACGGTCCCCGGCAAGCAGTCCGGCCTTTTCAGATGGACCTCCCGGAATTACGGCAAGCACCACGGCAGTATCGTTGGGCACGTTGAATTGCAGGCCTACGCCTTCAAAGGAACCCGCAAGGTCATCCTCCGCATCCTTCAACTCCCTCGGCGCCATATACACGGAATGGGGGTCAAGCTTTTGCAGGGCCGCCGACACAGCTGCATCGGTAACTGCCTGATGATCAACATTCTCCACATAGTTTGCATCAATCTGGAAGAGAATCAGATTGAGTTTCTGCCAGCCATCCTGACTAACCTTGAGGGCGGCATTGCGGCTCAGGCTGAAATACGCCGAAGCGACCATCACCCCCAAAATGAAGGTCAAAAGAGAATATATGAAAATTTGCCGTTTCATTTGCTGTTATTATGATGCTCCATACGCTCATTCCCCTACTACACACTCACTCTTCTGTTGTCACCCTGCTCACTCTTCCACCTTTTCCACCTCAATGCCGGCGCGCCGCAACAGGTTGATACCCTCCTCAAGCCTATATTCATCGCTGTACACTACCCTTTTGATGCCTGCCTGAATAATCAGCTTGGCGCATTCAATACAGGGTGCCGCAGTGACATACAATGTAGCTCCATCGCTGCTGTTGCCGGACTTGGCCACCTTTGTAATGGCGTTGGCCTCTGCGTGGAGCACATAGGCCTTCGTGTGATTGTTCTCATCCTCACAGATGTTCTCAAAGCCGGAAGGGGTGCCGTTGTAGCCGTCCGAAATAATCATTTTATCCTTCACAATCAGCGCCCCGACCTGCCTGCGCTTGCAGTAGGAATTAGACGCCCACACTCGGGCCATCTGAAGATAACTATGGTCAAATTTGTTCATTTCCAAACTGCGGAAGGAGGTCTATCTCTGGTAAAGGTAACGCTTGATGCTCTTCTTGGGAGTACGCTGGAAATCTTCTTCAATGAGTTCCACCTTCCTTACTGAAGCATAGCTGGGTATCATTTTGTTTGCTTCTGCAACCAAAGCCTCCATCTTCTGCTGGAGTTCCTCGCGGACTATACCGTCCTGCTGGGCCTTCTGGTAGTCGGCGTAAATGATGGAAGTAATGGTGCCGTTATCGTCAATTGCCAATGAATCAATCACATAAGGAAGATTATTGATGACGCACTCTATCTCCTCAGGGTAAACGTTCTGGCCGTTGGATGTGAGAATCATACACTTGCTGCGGCCATTGATGAACAGATAACCGTCTTCGTCGATGATACCCATATCGCCTGTGCGGAACCAGCCGTCCTCGGTGAAACTGGCCTTGGTCGCGTCCGGATTGTTGTAGTAGCCCTGGAACACGTTGGCTCCCTTGCAGAGAATCTCGCCGGGAACGTGCTGAGGATCGACGGAGTCAATCTTAAGTTCCATATTGGGCGCCACATAACCGGAGGAGGCAACCTTTGCCTTACGCCAGGGCGAATATGTAATGATGGGGGCGCATTCTGTCATTCCATATCCCACCGTCACGGGGAACTTCATCTTATGGAAGAATTTCTCTATCTCCTTGTTGAAGGCGGCGCCGCCAATAATGACTTCGAGGAACTGCCCGCCAAAGGCTGCAACGAGTTTCTTGCGCATAATGGCGCGCAGAAGGCAATTGAAGCCGGGAACACATTTACCGAGCACCTTCACCGCCGGTTTGTCGAGTATGGGTTTGAGTATGCCCTTATATATCTTCTCAATGATAAGAGGCACGGCGATTACGAGGGTGGGCTTTACCTCCGCGAGAGCCTGCAAAATAATCTTGGGACTGAGAGCGCGTGTAAGGAAGTATACGTGCACACCACGATTAAGTTGATATAGAACCTCGAACATCAGTCCGTACATATGGGCGGAGGGAAGCATCGACACTATGGTAGATCCGGGGCCAATCTGGGGGAACACCTGACAGGCAAAGTAGAGGTTGCTCCATAAACTCCTGTAAGGAAGCATCACTCCCTTTGAAAAGCCGGAAGTGCCGGAAGTATAGTTGATGATGGCCAATTCCTCTGAACTGTCCTCATAATAGTTCAGGTCGGAGGGCTTCAAGCCTTCGGGGTATTTTTCTCCCACCTGAGCCATCAAATCCTCGCCATCTTTGTAATTGTCGAAACGGGAAAGAATGGGTTTGAGGTCCTCCACCTTTACAATCATCTGGACATCAGGCATTTGCTTAGGGTCAAGGTTGTTCCAGATCTGCTCACCGACGAAGAGGATACGGCTGCCGGAGTGACCCACAAGATGATGGACATTCTCTGCTTTGAATTCATGGAGAAGGGGCACGGGAACGGCGCCGTAAGTCAGAGTGCCGAGGAAGGCAACAGCCCAGTTTGCCTGGTTCTTGCTGCAGATTGAAATCTTATCACCCGGCCTTATACCGCACTTGGCAAAGGTAATGTGCAAAGCTTCAATGCGCGCTGCAAGGTCCGAGTACTTGAGGGTCTCACCGCCATAGTTGGTAATGGCCGGATTATTCCAATTGGATTTAAAGGATTTTTCAAAAGATTTGTTTACTGATGTAAATTGAGGATTCATATATAGTTCAAGATTTAGTCTTGGTTAATTGACATTTGCGGGATGGACATTTGCGGGATTTGACATCTGCGGGATGGATTACTTTGCCGCCGTGGCAACCACGGACGTGACTTTCTTATCGTAATAAACCGTTCCGGACGCTGTAACAACCTTCCAGCAATTCTGGCCCTTGGCCTTTGCAGCATACGGTCCCTTCAATGCCTTGGCGGGCAGTTTCATCGGGAAGCCGCTCACCTCACGGCCGAGCCTGTCGATGAGATGGAGTCTCTGGCCTTCCGCCATCAAAAATTGGATTTTGCCGTTGCCTAAGTGATCCACCTGGGCGACACTGCCGCAGATTTTGCCGGGGAAGGGCTTCTTCCAGAGAGTTTTACCATTCTCATCCAGCAGTTCAAGACTGTTGTCTGCATTTTGGCGCAATGTATTCTGCTTGAGAGTAGCGCAATTCTTCACGGAAAAGGTCTGGGCGCCTTTTGGGGTTGCAAGCTCGGCAGGCTTCTGCGTGGGTTGAGCTTTCTGCGCGGTCGCCTGACCGTCTCCAGCCTTCGCATTCGTTTTTTTGCCTTCGGAGCTATCCGACTGGGCACTTCGCCTGTCATTGCCGTTAGAGCTATCCGACTTGGCACTTCTCCGATCATTGTCTGCAGAGCTACCAGCCTTGGCTACTTCTGCAGCCTTGTCAGCATTTACCGCCTCCTTATTATCTTTTTTATTGCCCTTGGCTTCGCCCGACCTGGCAATCTTACCATTGTCAACATCCCCCTCCGGAACAATCACGGGGGCATCCACAGCTTCATCTGGAAGATTCAGCGAGGTATCATCAGTCTCTTCCACAACAGTAACTCTTTCACCGTCAGAAGGACCGGCATACAAGAAATGCACTGACACTCCGATCATCAGAGCAAACGCAGCAATCAGGCAGCTTAGAATTATAAGAGTTTTCTTCGTCATACAAACTGCAAATATAGTAAAAACCTGCTAAACTTTTGTAATCTTCAAAAGAAGAACCCCCGGGTCTCAGCAAAGATGCTGTGAACCGGGGGTTCCAAAGAACGGCAGCTACCTACTCTCCCAATTGGTGTATAAGTACCATCGGCGCTGGTGAGCTTAACTTCTCTGTTCGGAATGGGAAGAGGTGTGACCTCACTGCTTTATTTTTGCCACCGCAATATATATAACAATTGAAAGAGAAAAGACAACAAGGTATCATACCCATTCGATAAGATTACGGGCTATTAGTACAGAT
>JAEDMF010000208.1 GCA_016303175.1 Bacteroidales bacterium | reverse complement strand
CCTTGACCATTTCCCTAACCTTGTCCGCATCCTTATGCGTGTAGGGGAAGGTGGTGCATCCGGCCCACAGCCATTTGCCGTCCTTCTTTATATAAAGGTCGAAACCGCGGTATGAGCAATACGCTCCTGTGTTGACATCCTTGCCGAACTGCACACTGACACCTATACTCCTGGCGTCGGTCTTGAACATCACGGTAAGACCGGCAGGCACACGGCACTGCCAGTTTTCCCCTTTGGTGAAACCCTTGTAAACGCAGGTATCCACCCGATGATAGGGATTGGGTGTATCGAAAGCCTTGCCCAGAAGGGTCAGCTCGCTGGCCTCCACCTTCTTCCACACGATGTTTGCAGCAGTGGCGCTCCAGCACAGCACTGCGGCAATAATGATTGCTAAAATCTGTTTCATAGTATCAAAAATTTTTATTCTATTTTGCCAACAAACTCACGAAGCATTGAGGTGGGCGGTATTTCACGGTCGCTCACCCTCACGAAATAACTCAAAAAGTGCAGCAGGCGGCTGGCCTCACTGTATTCGGGACAATTGCGCGGCACGGTCAACAATATCTGTTCCGCGTGGGAACGCATAACGGCGAACTCCACCAGGTAAGCAGAATTGAACAGCACATCGGCTGTCTCCTGATAGGGATATATCCACAAGCTTTCGGCCCTCCTGACGTTGGGCCAGTTGGATATGGTTCCACGGGCCGTATAGGCACCTTTGTTGGCATCCCTGACTATGCGCCTCAGCAGACGATTGTCGCTGGTGGGAATGCAGTTGTGGTCATCCAAGGAAATGCTCACTATGGTATTGATGAACACCTTGAACTTCAGGCTGTCATCTATGGATGCGGTCAGGGCGGGATTCAGGGCGTGTATGCCCTCTACAAGCAGTATGGAATTGCTGTCCAGCCTCTCGACGCGGCCGTTGTACTCCCTCTTGCCCGTCACGAAATTGTAGGTCGGAACAGAAACCTCGCTGCCGTTCAGCAGCAGGTTGATATGTTCCTCCATCAGAGCATGCTCCACAGTGTCGAAATGGTCAAAGTCATAGGTACCGTCGGGGAACTTGCGGGTGTCTTCCCGGTTTACGAAATAATCGTCGGTGGAAAGGACCACGGGATGGATACCGCAGGCCATAAGCTGGACTGCAAGTTTGCTGCACACTGTAGTCTTGCCGCTGCTGCTCGGTCCCGTGATGAGCACCATCTTAAGGGCACCGTTGCGGAAACGCCTGTCAATCTCGTCGGCAATCTGGAAGAGTTTCCTGTCCTGAAGGGCCTCCGAGATCCTGATGAGGTCCTTGGCTCCCCCGGCTTGACAGATACGGTTCACGTCTCCCACGTTCTCCATCTTCATAATCTCGTTCCACCTCATATACTCACGGAAAACGCCGAAAGTCTTGGGCTGTTCCTTGAAAGGAGCGAGTATGCCGGGATTGTGGCGGTCAGGCACACGCAGTATGAAACCTTCCTCATACTGCACTATGTCCCAGACCTTCAGCAGACCCGTACTGGGCAGAAGAGCATCATAATAATAGTCCGGGGTCTTGTCCAGAACGTGATAATTGATGTACACCTGAGAGGATGTCTCCAGCAGTTTCACCTTGTCCTCGTCACCCGTTTTGCGAAAGACGTTTATTGCATCCTCGGCCCGGGCCTCAATGCGGCGGAAAGGCAGGTCAGCCGCAATGATTTCCTGCATACGCTCACGTATATCCTCGATTTGCTCACCAGTAAGGGCGCCGTCCTTGGTGACAGTGCAGAAATAGCCCTTGGAAATGGGGCGGCGCATTTTGATCTTTGCCTCGGGGAAAAGGTCCCTCACCGCCTTAGAGGCCACAAAACAGAGGGAACGGCAGTAAACGCTGCGGCCGCTGTAGGTGGTATAGTCCAAAAACTCGACGTCCCTGCTGTTGAAGGCTCTGTATTTGAGCCCCTGAAGCACATTGTTCACCTTGGCCGCGAGTATGGGATAAGGTTTGTCGAACTCGAAACTCCCGAGCACTTCCAACAAGGAAACACCCTCGGGAAATTCAAGGGTGCTTCCTGTGTTCTTGCAGTAAATGCGAATCATCCGTCCTTTTTTCAGTAATTCTGAAACTACCTATCGTTGTACACGGCCGTTGGCATTGCCTCCTGCCAGAGAGAGAACCTCGGCCTCACTTACCAAATTGAAGTCGCCGTTGATGGTGTGCTTGAGAGCAGATGCGGCCACCGCGAATTCGAGGGCGGAAGCCTGGTCGCCAGGGTATTTCAGCATACCGTGGATAAGGCCTCCGGAGAAGGCGTCACCTCCGCCCACGCGGTCAACTATGGGATTGATTTCGTAACGTTTGCTCTG
>JAEDMF010000044.1 GCA_016303175.1 Bacteroidales bacterium | reverse complement strand
AGGGCAGCAGCAACAGAGGCAGGACCTTCCCGAGAATGAGGGCGGCATCGATAAGGAAGCTATGGTCTGCGCGGGGATATAACAGAGGCACGAACAAAGGGACAAGCAGCGCAGCCAGAAGGTTTGCCAGAATGGTGTAAGTCAGCACCGAAGCCTTGTCTCCGCCGAGTTTGGCCGTTACCACAGCACAGGCCGTGGCAGTGGGGCAAATCATACACAAGGCAAAACTTTCCATGGCTATCCTCTCTTGCGGCAACATCCCTGAATAGAGCAACAGAGCCGTTCCGGTGAACATTACAGCCTGAAATATCAAAGCCTCCCACTGCCACTTGTGAAGGCGCAGGTCCCTGGGACTAATGGTACTGAATGACAGGAACAGCATCGCGAAAATAAGCAGGGGCTGCACGGTACGGATAAAAGAAAGCGCAGGTGCTCCAAGAGGTTGCAGCACGGGCAAGGCTCTGTACACCAGATATACAACAATGCCGGACACTATCGAAATGACAAGCATCCAGTCTTTGATAAATTTCAACATAGGAGAATGATTACAACAGGGCCCGCAATTTGGGTTCAACGCGGGGAAATTCCTTTTCGAACTGTTCTGTGAAAACGCCCTTGCCAAGCGCCTCCCGTATTTCAGGCAAAGTCCACCAGCGTCCCTCATCAACCTCATCGTGGTCCGGTTTCAAATTGAAACTGCCCACTGCGGCAAATATATTCACATATTCCAGTTCACGGTCGCACTCCCATTTGTACGACTCAATATATATAGGGTTGAACTCATTCAAGGCCAGTTCTTCCCAGGCCTCGCGGTACATCGCTTCCACTATGCTTTCGCCGAAAATCACATGACCTCCGACTGCTGTGTCCCACCTGCCTGGCTGAATGTCCTTCTTCAAGGATCTTTTCTGGAGATAAATCCGTTCCTGACGATCAATTATATGAATATGAACCACAGGATGAAGAACCATACTGCCACTATGACAGTAATTGCGTTCGGCACGGGCCACCACCACACACTCATCGTTTATTACCGGAAAGTACTCCACCCCCTTATCCGTCTTGCGGTGTTTGGAGCCGGCAAGCGATGTTTGCGGGAGGGTGGGCATTTTTTTGGAAAGAGGATAAATCAAATCAATCATAGCGCACGAGTCTAAAGCACGGTATTGATTATCTCCAACTGGGAGGAATTATAAAGTAAAGGGTCCACGTACTCGGGAAGGGTTCTGCCTAGAACGGCCAGGGCAACGAAAGCCAGGATCAAAAGTACAGCCAGGGTGATGAGCACGACATAGGGCCAGGCAAGGTGGCGGGATTGCTCCGGGGCGGCAGCAGGATTGGCAGTTGCGAGGCTGGCGGTTGCGGGAATGGCGGCGGGAGTGGCGGGGCTTGCAGCGTCAGCGGGGGTAGCGGTGGGGCTAGCGGGAGTGGCTGCAGTGGGGGTAGGGCTGACAGCGAAGGCCTCGCCGGTAGGAGAGATTGCGGGAGCGGGGGCAACGGGGCTGGCTGGGTTCGCAACGGCAGCGGGAGCGACCGAAAGATTCCTCATTGAAATGGCTTCAAGACAATCTGAATCGGGAAATATCCTGGCATCCGCATCCTGAACAAAAAACAAATCGCCGGTGCGGGACAACAGCAAGCGTCCCAAGCCTTCAAACCAGACCGAACGCTCACTCTGCAATTGGCGGCTCAAGTGCTCCACATAGTCCGCAACAACACGCTTGGCTGTCAACAAATCCACCCTGTTTGACCTTGCAATGAATTCAGCGAGCAATGTATCTCCCGAATCAGACTGACGGAATGCAAGTTTCTTATAAGGGGGATTGATCGTAAAGCCCCTATCAGAAAGCGACGCCCCAATCTGAAGTACGAAAAACTCTCCCAGACCAGGAAGAGATATCCTCGTATGAGAAGACAGCATTTGCCTCAATATTTTGGAAAACAACACTGAATCCATAGTGCAAAGTTACGATTTCAGTAAAAAAAATCAAAAAATTATTTTGTAGATAAAAATAAAGTTGTACCTTTGCAATCCACTTCGGAAAAATAACCGAAGATGGTGAAATTCCTGAATAGCTCAGTTGGTTAGAGCATCTGACTGTTAATCAGAGGGTCGCAGGTTCAAGTCCTGCTTCAGGAGCTCAGCAATTCACATGCGCGGGTGGCGAAATGGTAGACGCGCTAGTTTCAGGAGCTAGTGGGGTAAAACCTGTGTGAGTTCGAGTCTCATCTCGCGCACGTTACTTAAAAGAGAGTGACTGAAAGTCAATAGACTTTCAGTCACTCTCTTTTTTTAAGGGGTGTCTGTGTTTATCCGGCCTATTTTGCTTTGTAGGTCCTTTTGTAAATCACAAAGTCAAGTACGCTGCTTCCGGTCTCTCCCTTGTCGTTTGCACTGCAATATACCACCACGGTCATTCCGGAATAGTCTCCAAATGTACAGTAGCTGGCGCTTGACTCGTCTGCGTCCATGGCCCTGTTGACGGCAGCTATAATCTTTTTATCGCATTCCGTTTTATCGCCTGTGATGGAATAGGACGACCCTCCGAATTTTTCGGCTACCTTGCCGATTTCCTGCAAAATAAGATCCTCGCCCGCAGTTTCACTGACCATAGGCATCTGCCATGCCATACTTACACCGGGGATTGTCTCGGGAGCAGGTTTCACAGTGTAAAGGAATTGTCCTGTAACAATAGGTTTGCAGGAACTGATTGAAAGGGCAGCAACTGCAGCTGCTAAAAAGAGATAAAGCTTTTTCATACTACATAAATTTTAAAGTTCATACATTTTCATTAAGAGTGATGCGATAGATGCGGCGGGTAGAGGGGCCGACCTTAAGACTGTCGTCTATACGCTCTCCGACAAGAGCCAGCACATGATTGCCCTCCCCTTCCAGTACAAGAGCCCTCTTCTTCCTCAATACATCATATTTCAAATCGACCAAAAGGTCGCTGATTTTCTTCTTACCCTTCATGCCGAAAGGACGCAAATAATCCCCCTCCTTCCATTTGCGGAAAACGGGATAACGTCCCAAGGCATCGGCATCAATTATCAGGCAGCCTGCACTAGTGCGCGCCGACATCCCTTCCTTCCACTCAAGTTCCTCCACTACAGGCAGTTGAACCTCGTCGGAAAAAGTTCTCGCTTCCAAAATCAAAGACTCAGAGGAAAAAGCCAGACAATAATCACGAGATAAAAACATCCGGCCAGGATTGGGCAGTTCTTCGGCAAGCACAAGGGTAGTGATATCAGTTATCACAGCTCTATTAAAGCCGAAAGATGACAAAATGTCGAAAAGGAGAGCGGCAGCGTGCGGCTCACCTCTCAAGGCATCATAACGGATTTCGAGCCGCGACAGGGCGGCGGAGTCGCCAGGCAGGGCAGCGGCAGCGGCATCAGACGGAGCAGCGACAACATTAGACAAAGGGGCGTCAGCAGAATTTGCAAAGGTCCGGACATCTGCGGGAAGGCCCAGGCGGTAGCGGGCGTCGGCAAGATAATCCTCAACAATGGTGGCCGCTTGTCTGAAATTCGCTATGTCGGCTCCTAATGTACTTACAAAAGATGGATTGATTTTCTCCAACAAAGGAAAGACCTCATTGCGCAGGATATTGCGCCGGCACCCGGACAAGAAATTGGTGGAGTCATTGCGCCAGGATAGCGAGTGCTCCCTTGCCCAGGCTTCTATCTCTGCACGGCTGAAACCGAGCAGGGGTCTGAATACCAAAGTGCTGCCATAGGGATTGCGGCTGAACTCCTCCATCGCGCACAAGCCCTTGATACCCGTACCTCGCAGAAGATTGAGCATCAAAGTCTCTGCATTGTCATTGGCATTATGGGCCACGCAGACCCCGTCAAAGCCCTCATTTACGCACAAGGAATTGAACCACTCGTAGCGCAGCTGCCGGGCAGCCATTTCAATGCTGATTCCCTCCTTCGAGGCAAAAGCGGTCGTATCGAAGACCTTACCAAAGAACTCCACTCCGTTGTCTTCGCACCATTTCTGAACCAGGGCACTGTCCCCGTCGGACTCCTCGCCGCGCAGGGAAAAGTTGCAATTTGCCACAGCCAGCCTCCTCATAGGCACATTCCCCTTGCGATGCTCCCGTAAGAAGAGCGAAGCCATAACCATAGAATCGACTCCCCCGCTCACAGCAAGGAGAATCGATTCACCATACTTATGAGGGTCAACCCTCACCGTTATTTTTTCTTGGACTCGATGGAGTATGAGAAGCCGAAAGTGAGGGATTCCATGAACTGCACTCCGCGCCTTACGGAGATAGTTGTCTTGTTCCCAAGGTCATCCACTTTATCTACATTCTTCATCACGAGGCTGTCGTACAGAAGACTGGTGTTCAGGCAGAGAGCGAAGTATTTGAGAAGCTTCCACTCAATCCTGTTGTCCCAAGTGACACGATGATTCCAGTTGCGCATATAGTTCTGGAAATAGATGAACTGCGAGGTATAAGAGAAACTCTTGTTCACAACCACCTTCACGTCGGCTTTGAGCCTTGCACCGAGTTCCATACGGTAGGACTTGTAACCAAGAATATTGTCTGCATCATCGGTAATGGCTGGCATACCATAATTCTTGCGGAGGACATCATCATCGTAAGAAACAGCAACCATACTTCCGGTAAGAGGAGAAATGTTCATAGAAAGCCAGTCCCAAGGATTATACTCAATACCGAAGGCGAGGTCCAGATAAGCGGGAGAGAGGCCTGCGGACTTGAGCACCCTGGCATCCTTCCATGCCTGAGTGATTTCCTTCTTGGACAAGCCGTCGGAAATAGTGGGAGTCTTATAGTCCCAACCTTTGGCAAACTGGGTTTTGAAGCCGAGGTCAGTAGCGAAATACCACTGTTTGGACAGCCTGTATCCCCATTTGCTTTCCAAATAGATACGATCATCTGTCTTCTGGAGCAGAGGCTTGTCTGCCGTGTACATCATACCGTAGTCAATTTGGAGACGGTTGTTCCAGAAGTGCTGGCCGTCCTCTGACTTGAAGTTGGAGTGGCCGTCAATATAACCCTTGAGAGTATAAGAGTTATAACCGCCGGCTGCCCAGTTGACAAGGCAGGTCTGGCCGAAGTTGATGGAACTTTTGACCCCGTGTGACCAAAGTTGGGGTTTAGGTTTAGCCACAACTGTCTCTGGTGTAGCCTGGATAGTAGATGCGGCGGCGGCAGCGGCCTTCTGGGAAGCAGTAAGACCATCCTGAGCCTGAGCGCTGAGTGTCAGCGCCGCAAGAGCAATAGCAACGTATAGTTTTTTCATTTTATTAAATATGTTTAAGGAATCTTCCGAAAATCACCTGACTAAAGTTTCGCAGTCGCTGAACCTCAATCAATTTGATCAATAAGATATGGCAAACACTACACGGCCCTTGGATGGTTTGCCACTGTAGATGCACTTGCCTTCCTCGTGGTTCTCATAAGTATCGATGGGGATACATCTAATAGTGGCCTTGGTAGCATCCTTGATGGCCTGTTCGGTCTCGACGGTACCGTCCCAATGGCAAAGCAGGAACCCTCCTTTGACAATCTCAGTCTGGAACTCCTCCCAAGTGTCCACTTTACGTACATTGGCCTCACGGAAATCGTAGGCCTTCTTGTAAATATTGGCCTGAATCTCATCCAGAAGAGCGGAAATGCGTTCCTCAATCCCTTCTACAGGCACATTCTCCTTGGTCAAGGTATCTCTGCGGGCGAGTTCGGCAGTACCGTTCTCAAGGTCCCTGGGTCCCATTGCAATGCGGCAGGGCACGCCCTTGAGCTCCCACTCGGCAAACTTGAAGCCGGGCCTGAGGGTGTCCCTCTTGTCTATCTTGTAGGAAATGCCCCTTGCCTTGAGACCTGCTCCGATTTTCTCCATTTCGGCCACTACGGCTTCGAACTCTTCATCCTTGCGGTAGATGGGCACCATAACCACCTGAATGGGCGCGAGAGCGGGAGGAAGCACCAGCCCCTCGTCGTCGCTGTGGCTCATTATGAGGGCTCCCATCAGACGGGTGGACACGCCCCACGACGTAGCCCAAACATATTCCAGGGAACCTTCCTTGGTGGCATACTGCACATTGAACGCCTTGGCGAAGTTTTGACCCAGGAAATGGGAAGTGCCGGCCTGGAGAGCTTTACCGTCCTGCATCATAGCCTCTATCGTGAGGGTGTCGAGAGCACCGGCAAAACGCTCGTTGGGGCTCTTGTGACCAACAATCACAGGCATAGCCATATAATTGCGGGCAAAGTCAGCATAGACATTCACCATCTTCATTGCCTCTGCCATTGCCTCATCAGCAGTGGCGTGGGCAGTATGGCCTTCCTGCCACAAAAATTCGGCAGTACGCAAAAAAAGTCGCGTTCTCATCTCCCAACGCACAACATTGGCCCATTGATTGCACATAATCGGCAGATCCCTCCACGAATTGATCCAATTCTTGTAGGTATTCCAGATGATGGTCTCGGAAGTGGGGCGAACGATGAGCTCCTCCTCGAGTTTAGCATCAGGGTCGGCTATGAGGCCTTTGCCATCAGGAGACTTCTTGAGACGATGGTGAGTAACCACGGCGCACTCCTTGGCAAAACCCTCGACGTGCTCCGCCTCTCTGGAAAGGAACGATTTTGGTATGAACAGAGGGAAATAGGCATTGACAGCACCTGTTTCTTTGAATTTTTCATCAAGAATATGTTGCATCTTCTCCCATATAGCGTAGCCGTAGGGTTTGATGACCATACAACCACGTACGGCGGACTGCTCCGCAAGGTCAGCCTTGACTACAAGGTCATTGTACCACTGGGAGTAGTTCTCGGAACGTTTTGTGACTTCTTTTGCCATTTTTATAATACTTATATCAAAAATTCTTACTAATTTGCAAAGTTACTAAAATAAGATTGACAACCATCTAAAAGTTATGAGAAAGTACACTTTAACATTGCTCCTTCCATTGCTGGTCCTGACAGGGTGCGGCTCCGGAGCCGCGTTGTGGAGTGATACATCAGAGCGCATGTTCAGTGATGGTATATACTCTGCAAGAAAGAGCCGTGCAGAAATGGAGTTGGAGCGTCAGCAGGCCGAGGCAGCATCTGCAATGGCGGCATTCAATACAAAACTGAAAATGGAAAGCCTACGCGCACAGGCCGTTGCAAGTAAGGCATCCGCAACAAATTATACTCTGTCCGTTCCCCAAGGAGCGACTGTCACGATTTCGGGAGCCGACATCAATGCGGCGGCTGTAACGTCAAACGGAACCAACACTACCATAACAGTGGCCTCATCCCAATGGTGGGACGACTTATGGTGCAGCCCCTATTATTATAGGTGGAGCAGTCCTTGGTACAGGCACGGGTATTATTCCCACAGGTACGGCTGGTATGACCCTTGGTGCGGGCCAGGTTGGTACGGATACGGCTGGTGTGACCCCTGGTACGGGCCAGGCTGGTGCGGACCCGGTTGGCACGGATACGGCTGGTACGACCCTTGGTACGGGCCCGGTTGGTACGATCCCTGGTACGGATACGGTTGGTATAATCCCTGGTACGGACCCTATCCCGGTTACTGGCCCGGTTACCACCCTATACACCGCCCGGGACACTACCCCGGACACCCCGGACACCCAGGACACCCCGGAAGCGGCAGACCTTCATACAATTATGTAAACAATCCCTCGCAACTGTCCACTTCCGGACGCCACGGCACAGGTTACGGCAGTACCAGCACCAACGTTAGCAGAAACGGCAACACGGGAACAAGCTACGTAGGAGGCAGTAGCGCAGGCAGAAAATCCACAACAGGAAGCTACAACAGCGTAGGGAGCAGTTCCAGCAGCGGCCGAAGCAGCGTGGGCAGCAGTTCTACCGGCAAAAGCACCGTTAACAGCGGACGGGGAGGCTCAAGCAGCAGTTACAACGGCAGTTCATACCGCGGAGGTTCCAGCAGCGGCCGAAGCAGCAGCTCAAATAGCTCAAGCGGCAGTTCTTACCGAAGCCGCGGGAGCAGCAGTTCAAGCAGCTCAAGCGGCAGTTCTTACCGAAGCAGCAGCTCAAACAGCAGTTACGGAGGCGGAAGTTATGGCGGAAGCTATAGCAGCGGAAGCTATGGCGGAGGCAGTTCATCAGGAAGTTATTCCGGAGGTTCAGCATCCGGCAGAAGATAATACAAAAGATTGAAATAGAAGGGATTATGAAAACTAACATGAAATTCTTCGGCAGTACAAAACATTTGGCTGCCATAATAGTCTGCCTCTACGGCAGCCTTGCAAGCCTGCAGGCACAAACTGAGCAAGAGAAATTCTCTTTGATGAGCGACGCATACAATCTGGGGGTAAACGATTACTACGGCTCTGCTCGAACTATGGGTATGGGCAACGCAGTAACCGCAGTTGGAGGAGATGTGGCCACCATGGCCTTCAACCCTGCAGGCAGCGCCGTTGCGTCCTATATGCAATTCATCCTGACCCCGGGCATATCAATCAGCCTGACCAACACCAGTGGCACCACAGCCCCCAACGGCCAGACCTATATGTCCGACCAGGTATGGAATGCCAACAGCCGCTTCTGCCTGCCCAATGCCGGTTTCACCATCGCCTTCAACACCAGTTCCACAACCGGTCTCAAGAGGGTCAGTGTCGGTTTCCTTGCAAATTCCTCGAACTTGTACAGCGACAGAATCAAGGGCAGCGGGCGGACCAATGAAACGAGTTACACCGGCTATCTGGCCTGCTATGGTGAAAAAAGCCTCACAGGAGTGGACAGCAACAACAATCTCCTGTTCGGCAACGAAATATCATCCCTCGCATCAAGTCTTGGTGTCATCGCTCCCGACAATTCAGGTTTTCCCGGCGGAAAATTCGGACTGGGCCATTTCCTCGGAGCGGCGGAACTGGTAAACTCGGACCCTGAGGCCTACATCCCCGGTATGCTGAAGCAAAGATTCACCAGGACCACCATTGGCTACAAGGAGGATTACATCATAAACCTCGGATTCAACATCTCGGATATAGTATATTTGGGCGCCAACCTAGGTTTCACCTCCATAAGCTACGGATACACTGATATTTACAACGAAAAGTCCGAAGAGCCGTCGCTGTTCTACGACAACTTCCAGGAGTTCAGGCAAGTGTACAACTTCACCTGCAACGGCCTTGGCATCTACGGAAAATTCGGCATACTTGTGACCCCGGTTGCCGGACTGCGTCTCGGAGCCGCCTTCCAGACCCCCACAAGTTTCAATCTGGAAGAAAGGTGGAAATACACGATGACCCTTGTGAACGGACCGTCCTACAACACCAAGTCCAATACAGGCAGCACGAATGCCAGCAATTGGGAATACAAACTGTCAACGCCTATGCGTTTCAATATAGGAGCCGCATACACCTTGGGGGAGAAAGCCCTGTTCAGCGCCGATTACGAGCTGGTAAATTACGGCCGTACACGATATGGAGCGGCTGCTGAAGGTTGGGACGGATATTTCGACAATGTCAATGAGACAATTTCCGGCGCAACAAAATCAGGCAGTTGCCTGGGACTTTCACACATAGTCAGGGCCGGTATCGAATGGAAGCCCTGGAGCATAGTGGCCATACGCGCTGGCTACAACTATATGGGAGGAGGCGAATACGAATGGAATGCCACCGAAGACAAATACAAGAGATTGAACATCAACCAGCACAATCTCAGCATAGGTGTCGGCTATGACTCTCCCCGCTCCTTCTTCTGCGACGTAGCCTTCCGATACAGTTACAGGCCCTACCGCAGAACTACTGTATATGATGCCTACACAAACACGAACAGAGCCGACGATAATCCCTTAAATGAA
Organism: Bacteroidales bacterium; assembly: GCA_016303175.1. Taxonomy (GTDB): domain Bacteria; phylum Bacteroidota; class Bacteroidia; order Bacteroidales; family UBA932; genus Cryptobacteroides. The sequence continues at coordinate 2,198 of JAEDMF010000044.1, read as the reverse complement.
GTCGGCGCCCCCGTGCTTCTTTCCCAAAGAAGAATGATGAACGTGGTGGCCACTGTCGGATGGAGATTTTGAGCCGCACCTAATGTTTTGGCACGGGCTTTGCAAATACATCAATTGAATAGTTTTTTCATAGGTTAAGTTTTAGGTTATCAGATCTTCGGATCGAAAAAGGAGGACGTCGTGAGATGTCCTCCTGATTTTTTTGCTAACTTGCAGCGCAATTTCACAATTATGTTCGGGCTGGAACAATGGGGCCTTGCGGGGCTGTTCATAGGATCCTTTCTGGCGGCAACCGTATTGCCGTTCAGTTCGGACGCGCTGTATATAGCCGTGCTTCTGGCCACCAAAGAACCTGTTTCTTGTCTGATTCTCGGAACGGCGGGAAACTGGCTGGGTGGCGTAGTCACCTACTATATGGCCAGGCTGGTCAAATGGGAATGGGTGGAAAAGATTTTCAGGGTAAGCCACGAAAAACTCGAAAAGCAGAAGCCTATAATCGACAAATGGGGCGTGTGGGTGGCACTTCTGAGTTGGGTTCCCTTCATCGGGGATGTCTTTGTGCTGGCCCTTGGGTTCTACCGTACACCGCAGGTCGGTACCCTGCTTCTAATGCTGGTGGGCAAAGCAGCCCGCTTTCTCGTCTGGTCCCTACTCTTCACTTAGGAACCAGACAGGAAAACTAACTATTTGTTGCTCACAATAGTATCGCAGTACACACAACGCACGCGCCCTGCACCACCCTCGCGGAAGAGAGGACGCACGGCCTCGTGATTGCAGATACACTTGGAATTGGGGCAACGGTAGCGGTCTGACTCGAACCATTCTTTATGCTCCGGCATAGAATGATTACTGTCATCCTTCCACTTCAGAAGGCTGTAAATCAACGCCATACGCACATACTTACCATTTCCTACCTGGCGGAAGTATGCCGCCCTGGGGTCAGCGTCCACCTCGGGACGAATCTCGTTCACGCGAGGCAGCGGGTGCAATATGGCCATTTTTTCCTTGGCTCCCTTGAGCTTCTCGCAATCAAGCACGAAACTGTCCTTCACACGGTCAAATTCCTCTTCATCCAGGAAACGCTCCTTCTGCACCCTGGTCATATAGAGCACGTCCAACTCGCCTATCACCTCCTCTATGGTCTTGACCTCGCGATAATCGACACCGTTGCGCTCGCACACATCATATTTGATGTAACCGGGCAGACGAAGTTCGTCAGGCGCTATGAGTATTACCTTGATTCCGGCATAACGGCTGAGTGCCTTGATTAGGGAATGGACTGTACGGCCGAATTTGAGGTCGCCGCAGAAGCCTATGGTGATGCCGTCGATGTGGCCGAGTTCTCGCTTGATGGTAAGCAAGTCGGTCAGAGTCTGGGTAGGATGGGCGTGGGAGCCGTCTCCGGCATTGATGATGGGCACTCCGCTCACGGAGGAAGCCACAAGAGGCGCCCCCTCCAGATGATGACGCATCGCAATGATGTCTGCAAAATTCTCCACCACCCTTACCGTATCGGACACGGTCTCACCCTTGGACACGGATGAGTTGCGGGCATCGGAAAAACCGAGCACATTGCCACCCAACTCCATCATCGCAGAGGTAAAACTCAGACGCGTGCGGGTGGAAGGCTCATAGAACAGAGTTGCAAGCTTGGTATAGCGGAGGGCATCGCGATAGCGTTCCTTGTGGCGTATGATGTCCTCTGCAAGGGAGATTATGCAATCGGTTTCCTCACGGGAAAGGTCTGTAGGGTCAATAAGATGCTTCATACTATTTTTTGAGGATTACTTTATCCATGACTCATCAGAAGGGTTGTTGCGGAATTTGAGAATGCGCTCCTTCCATTCGGGGGCAATGTAGCCCTTTTCGACAGCCACCTCCACAAGGGCGTCGAGATTGCTCAGAGAGTGGTTCTCCACGGCGGCTGCAGCAAGACGGTCGAGCCCTTTCTGCATTCCGTAGGTGAATATGCTGACTATGCCCAGAACCTGAGCGCCGGCTTCCCTCAAGGCCTCGACCACATCTATGGCACTGCCGCCGGTACTGATAAGGTCCTCAATCACAACTACTTTGGTTCCTTCGGGCATGCGGCCTTCAATTTTGTTGTTGCGGCCGTGCGTCTTTGCTTCGGAACGCACATAACCCATGGGCAGGCCGAGAATTGATGCTGCAATGGCTGCGTGGGCAATGCCTGCTGT
>JAEDMF010000207.1 GCA_016303175.1 Bacteroidales bacterium | reverse complement strand
GTGCAGTTGTTGCAGAATATGGTGGCTGAACCGTTGGAAGCAATGGAAATGCCGTTCTTGGAAGCCTTGCTGGCGAAGAAATAGCAGTTATCGAAGCGGCATACTCCACCTTTTGCTCCTTGTTTGACAAAAACCGAGCCGCCTATTCCGCCTGAATTTGTGGTATTGTGCTGGAAGATGCAGTCCTTGCAGTCGAAGAGGAATTCTTCGTCACTTTTGGGCGCTACTTCAGGTCCCAGATCTATGGCTCCTCCGTTGGCTGCAATACCGTATTCGAAGGAGAAGTCCCTGATATAAAGGCGTATCTTGTTGTTGCAGGTGAATATATGGGATGTGGCACTTGCTCCGGAAGCTCCGCTCCAGGCTGTCTTGGCACCGTCGGCACCGTCCCAGCCGCCTTGGAAGGTAGTCTTGAAGGTGGCTGATCCCGCAGGGATGGTTATGGCTCCGTTGGTATAGGCATCGTAGGTCTCATTCTTGAAATGGAAGGTGGTTCCGTTCAGGGTGGCACACTGGCACCACTCTGCCGCTCCGGCCATCATATCCTTGAAGGAAGTGTAACTCATCGGAGCATCTTCGGACGTGCCGTCACCGTTTCCATCATTGGCAACATAATAGTCCCATTTGATGTGTTGAGTAGGGTATTCATTTTCGAACAGGCTCTTAATCTGGCCCTTTTCCACCTGGAAATTCACCGCCTTGGTTATGATGGCGGGCACGTCTCCGAAAGCAACCACCTCACCGTCTCGGGAAATGTACTGGATGATGAAACCGCCCGTGGACGTACCTCCGGCGACAGGAATGTAGGCATAACCCTTCTTAATCTGGGCCTGCGAAAGAGTGGCCTTGGAATTGAAAGTGGAAGGAGCTGTAAAGCCGGTCACACGGCCTTCCTCCACCGTCACCTTGCAGTCCCCCACGCAGGGAATCTCACTTTTGACATCCTTGAAACGCACTGCGATGATATCGTAATCCTTGCCGTCGTGGCTGATTACTGAGGGCACTGGAACCTTGATGAGGCCGACAGCATTCGCGAACTTCAAATTCATTGCCTCCGCGGTAGTATAGGCGGCCATCTGGTTAGCGCTGGAGAAGCTGCCGTCTCCGCCCGAAATTTTGATGGTGAAATTCTCCACACCCTCTTCCTCAGTAAGCATACCCTTGTCTTTGGGATAGGTTGCATAAAAATGATCCGGGGCATCATCTGCGGGAATAAGACCGGTCAGAGTGGTGGACGTTCCAGAAGAAGTTGCTGTCAGCACTATGGACTTGGCTGTACCGTCAGCTCCCCAGTAATACAAGCTGACCTCATCGCCTTCCACCCAGTTGACAACGGCACTGTTTCCCTCCACACTCACTTCTGTCTTGGTGATACCGGATTCGAAGGTAATGGGCACAAGCTTTTCTTCAACATTTGATGAAACGGGGCCTTCATTTTTTGAACAGGACAGCGCAAAAAGCAGCGCAAAAGCGGCAAAGTAATTCAACTGTTTCATAATCAATCCTCCTCAATTTAAAACAAATCTGCAGAATTCACAGACTCATACACAAATTCGTCAGTTTCAGCCCCCCCCGAGAGGACGGAAGCACAGATGACTTGGGTTTCAAGCATTGTGAGCACATAACAATTTGGCTCTAAATAGGTCGTTTTCATAATTATCCGATATGTTATGAATTGATTTTTCAGAAAATGAAGTCTGCCCAGATGGGGAAGTGGTCGGATGCGCAGCGCCCGTCATAAAGGGTTTGATTGCATCTGTATTCCACCGGGGCCGCAATATTGCGGTAATACACGTAATCTATCCTTTTGGCCGGGTCCCACTTGGAAGCATCGGTAATGAAAGAATTCATAGTGCAATGCTCTTCCCCATAGATGGCCGCGGCGTCGGACCAGTATTCCCTATAATATACAGAAGCGGGATGGTCTGGACGCGCATTCAGGTCTCCGACGAAGAAAGAAGGCAGGCCTTCGGGATTATATTTCTTCTCCATATCCACATATACGTGGGCGTATTTGATATGCTCTTCCCGGTTCAGGGGCGCGTGGGAATTCATTAAAAAGAATTTGCGCCCGCTCTCGCGATCCTTGAATATCATACACATGCCTCCGCGAATGTAGGATTTGGACGGGTTGTTCTTGCGATGGTCATTCTCCTGCTTGACGTCAGGATTGTCGGCCGGCCAGAAATAACGGTAGAACAGAAGTTTGAAACGTTTTTTGTCATAAAACACTCCCTGCGCCTTGCCACCGACGCCGTTCTGGCTGTAGGGGCTGAAGAAAATTGCCGCATATCTTCCTCCCAAATCCCAGGACAGTTCCTGCTGGGCACCCTCGGTCAGTTCCTGAACCCCGAAGACGTCGAAATCATTGTCGATGAT
>JAEDMF010000043.1 GCA_016303175.1 Bacteroidales bacterium | reverse complement strand
GGGGTCTTGATTTTTATTCAACTGGCCTAAAAACGCTGGTTTTTATCTATATTTGGAATAATTTCCGAATACAAAACAGAAGCGAAGCGGAATTGACATATTTTCTATAACTATGGACAGAAACCTGGTCATCATACCTACTTATAACGAAAGGGAGAATGCGGAGAAAATAATACGGGCCGTGCTCGCCCGGGAACTCCGATACAATATACTTATAATAGATGACGGATCGCCTGACGGCACTGCCGAGATTGTAAAAGGCCTTATGAGAGAGTTCCCGGAGCGAATTTTTCTCATTGAAAGAAGCGGAAAACTTGGGCTGGGCACAGCATATATATGCGGTTTCAAATGGGCCCTTGAACATAATTACGACTATGTGTTCGAGATGGATGCGGATTTCAGCCACGACCCTCAGGACCTTGACAGGCTGTACGAGGCTTGCAGCGTAGAGGGTGCGGACGTAGCTATAGGCAGCCGCTACTGCAAGGGTGTCAATGTCGTGAACTGGCCGATGAAACGCGTACTGATGAGTTGGGGAGCCTCACGATACGTAAGGCTGATGCTCAGCGTTCCCATCAATGATTGTACCGCCGGCTTCGTGTGCTACAGCACCAATGTTCTGCGCAGCATCGACTTGGACAGGATACGTATGAAAGGTTATGGCTTCCAGATAGAAATGAAGTACACTGCCTACAGGCTCGGCTTCAAAATCAAAGAAGTCTCCGTCATATTCCGGGATCGCACCGAGGGACGTTCCAAAATGAGCAGCAGCATTTTCGGCGAGGCTTTCTGGGGAGTCATCAGGATGCGTTGGAGCAAAGTCGCAGGCCTATCCTCTTCCGCTCAAGGTCCACGGAAATAACCTCAACCGTCACCCTCTGGTGCATTTTCAGCACTTTTGACGGAATAACAGGACCCTTTATACCCATATTCGACACGTGGATGAGGCCGTTCTCATGCAGGCCAATGTCCACAAATGCACCAAAGGCAGTGATATTGGTCACAATGCCGGGCAATTTCATACCATTGTGGAGGTCCTCCATAGAGTGAATATCCTCCGCAAAGGAGAAGTCCTGGGCGGCAGTGCGGGGGTCGCGCGACGGCTTGCGAAGTTCAGCGATTATGTCAGTGACGGTGGGCAGTCCAAAACGTTCGTCCACATAGTTTTCTGGGATGATTTTGAGGCAAAGTTCAGCGTTGCCCACGAGGGAGTTGGCTTGCACGCCCAAATCGGAGGCCATACGTTCCACAATGTGATAGGCCTCGGGGTGGACTGCTGAATTGTCGAGGGGGTTCGCGGCATCATTGATGCGCAGAAAACCCGCACATTGTTCAAAAGCCTTGTCACCCAGACGTTTTACCTTGCGCAATTCTTCCCTTGAAGCATACGCGCCGTGCTCCTTCCTGTATTCCACAATATTGGAGGCAAGCGCAGGACCAACTCCGGAAATATATGACAGAAGGTAGGGCGACGCCGTATTCAGGTCAACTCCGACGCGGTTTACGCAGCTTTCCACTACATTGTCGAGCTTCTCCCGCAAGAGAGACTGATCCACATCGTGCTGGTATTGGCCCACTCCGAGCGACTTGGGGTCTATCTTGACAAGTTCGGAAAGCGGATCCATCAGCCGTCGTCCTATAGAAACTGCACCCCTCACGGTTATGTCGCAGTCCGGAAATTCCTCGCGGGCAAGTTCCGAGGCTGAATAGATTGAAGCGCCATCCTCGCTGACCGAGTACAACTTAACGGAGGCATCCATTGGCACCTTCTTCAGAAAATCCATTGTTTCTCTGCCGGCAGTTCCGTTGCCCACGGCAATGACTTCAGGGCGATACTTCCGCATCATTGCCTCCAAGGCCATTATGGACTTGACCTTCTCATTTGCAGGAGGATGTGGGAAAATAGCCTCGTGGTGAAGCAAATTTCCCTGTTCGTCCAGACAAACTACCTTGCATCCCGTACGGAAGCCCGGGTCTATGGCGAGTGTCCTCTTGCCTCCCACCGGCGGCGCCAGCAGAAGCTGAGTAAGGTTTTCTCCGAATATCTCGATGGACTGGACATCCGCCTTCTGTTTGAAGAGTTTCAGCACTTCTGTACTGATGGAAGGTTCTATCAAACGTACAAAAGCATCCTCGACGGCCATATCCAACTGGGCGCGAAGTGCAGGAGAAGGGAAACGCTTGCCCTTGGCGAGCTCATAGAAAATCTTGCGGGCGCAGGCCTGGGCATCAGTATCGATTCTGAGGCTCAAAATCCCTGCATCGGCAGCACGCAGCATCGCTAGCAATTGGTGAGGCGCAAGCTTCTGCAAGGGCATGGAAAAATCAAAGTAGGTTCTGTATTTGTCGGCTTCCGGATTTGTCTTACCGTTTTTGCTCAATCTGGAAACTAGTCTTCGGGTACTGAAATTCTGCCTCATCGCTTCCCGGATGACAGCCATCTCGCTGAGTCTTTCAGCAATAATGTCACGCGCTCCGGCAAGGGCCTCATCCACAGACTGCACATTGTCTGAAAGATAGGAGCGTGCGGACGACAGGGGGTCGGAGGCCTTGAAATCCCACATCAAATCGGCAAGCGGTTCCAGGCCGTTCTCCCTTGCCACCGAAGCTCTTGTGCGGCGTTTGGGACGATAAGGAAGGTAAAGATCCTCGAGTATTGCTGCATCCGTGCACTGTTCAATCTCAGCTCGCAGAGCATCAGTCAGGGCGCCCTTGGACGCTATGGTTTCAAGTATGGTACACTTCCGCTTGGCCATTTCCGCATAGACATCGTGCCAATGGCGGACTTCAGCCACGCTGACCTCGTCAAGCCCACCCGTGCGTTCCTTACGGTAACGGCTCACGAAAGGAATTGTTGCTCCTTCCTCGAACAAGCCTATACAATTTTCGACCTGCCAGGCCTTGATGCCCAATCTTGAGGCAATTGCATCAATGTAAATACTTTCCATATCGTGCGCGCTAAGCATTTTTGAAATTCACCCGTAGAAGGCGCTCAGTCGTGGCTAACCTCCTTGAGCTGGCTCCTGTATGCCGAGAATATGTTTGATTTGGACACAAACCCGAGATATACCCTGTCGTGGGTCACGACAGGCAGATTCCATACATCGTAGGCCTCAAATTTGTTCATCACAGCCTGCATAGTGTCGTCGTCATAAATATAATCGGGCGCAGAGTGCATATAATTGTACACATGCATGCTGTTGTAAAGCTTGGGATTGAACATATCCTTGCGTATGTCCTCAAGAGAAACATAGCCCTGGAAACGATGCTTTGCATCCACCACGGGGAACAAGTTGCGGTTGGAATTGGACACAGCCTTGACAAAGGTGCCCAGATCATCGTCTATCAGTACAGGATGGAAGTCCTTCTCGATGAAGTCCCCCACCTTCAGCAGAGTCAGCACAGCCTGGTCGGAATCGTGCGTCAACAATTCTCCCTTCTTGGCTATACGCTTGGTATAGATTGAGTAAGGATCGACAGTATGGGAAATTCCATAGGAAATGGCTGAGGTTATAATCAGAGGAATGAGAAGTTCATAACCGCCTGAAATCTCTGCTATAAGGAAGATTGCGGTCATAGGGGCCTGCATCACACCCGCCATAAGGCCGGCCATCCCGACCAGCACAAAGTTGGACTCAGGAATGACATAGGGCGACGACGCAAAAATGAGGTTGCCTGTCCTTGCTACAACGAAGCCGGCCAACCCACCGATAAACAAGGTGGGGCCGAAGGTTCCTCCAACTCCTCCTCCAGCATTGGTAAAGGTCATACTGAATACCTTCAGTATGATGATAAGCAGGAAGAACAGGGGTACAAGGGCAGGTTTGTCCATAAAAAAGGCAAGCGGGGTGACCATTTTTTCCGGAGTCTGCCCGCTCAAGAGAGTCTGAAGCGTACCGTAACCCTCACCATACAGCGGAGGAAAGAGGAAAATCAGCAGCCCGAGTCCGGTGGCGCAAAGCAACCACTTGAGATAGGGATTGGTGACAAGTTTGGCCTTGTCCTCAAGCCAGAGGGTGGTGCGGTTAAAATAGATGGCGCAGAGTGCACAAAAGAGGCCCAGCACAATGTAGGCAGGGATATTGTGCATCGAAAACATTGTTATGTTGCAGGAGAACTGAGGAGTTATGCCCCTGAATATGCAGCTCACCACGGTTGCGGAGACAGTGCTCAGCAAGAGAGGGAGCATACTTGTCATCGATATGTTGAACAGCAGAATCTCCAGAGTGAAGAGTATGCCCGCAAGAGGCGCTTTGAAAATGCCGGCAATCGCTCCGGCGGCACCGCAGCCCAGAAGTATAGTAACACTTCTGTGACTCAATCCAAGCAGCCTTGCCGCATTGGAGCCTATGGCAGCACCTGTGTACACAATGGGAGCCTCGGCACCAACTGAACCGCCCATTCCTATGGTGATGCTACTGGTCAGGATGGAGGACCACATATTGTGGGGTTTGATGCGGCTCTCATTCTTGGAAACTGCCACCAGCACCTTTGTAACCCCGTGTCCTATGTTGTCCCGCACCAGATATTTCACCAGCAGAAGGGATATGAGCATACCCAAACCGGGCAGCACAAAATACAAAAGATTGATGTTGTCTCCGCCGAAAAGATGGGCAGCGCCCTCCTTGATGAACTCCACGAGCCAATCAAGCAGTACTGCCGCCAGTCCGCAGAGTGTTCCTACGACCAGCGACAGCAGAAGCAATACATCCCTCTCGGCAAAGCGTGAGGATATTTTGCGCAGTTTACTCCGAATCGACAGAATCGTCCTCGCCATTGGCATAATCGGAGATATTGTCATCCGGGAGGTTTCCGGCATCATCGCCCTCATCCTCGTCGTCACCCTGATCATTGAGCCACTTCTCGATATCCTCGGGAGCATCCACGTCAATCTGAATTTTGATGAGAGCTATGCAGTCATCGGTTTCGAGAGACACGGCATAAAAGACTGAGCCATCGGGTTTGGTATATTTGGCAAGATCTGTCAGATAATCACTCTGACCCTTGGGGTATTTCTCTGCAAAAGCGGCTGCGAGAACTTCGTCCATGTTCTCATAGCTTACCACTCTTCTTTTTTTATCACTCATAGTTTTATTTAGCTGATAATGAATTATTTACATTTTATAAGGAAGCTCTATTCCGAGTATGCCCATAGCCTTGCGAAGCACGGCGGCAATACAACGGATGAGCACAAGTCTTGCGGTCATCACATCCTTATTGTCGGATTTGAGGATGGGAGTATCGTGATAATACTGGTTGAATTCCTTTGCCAGTTCATACGAATAATTTGCCAGCAGCGCGGGAGAATGTACCTGCGCAGCCTCAGCCACCTTGTCGGGATAGGAGGAAAGCAGCTTCACTATCCTGATTTCCTTGGAGTTGAGTTCCACACCCTCTTTGAGGGAAGCCGCCTCATAGGCATATCCGCACTCATCCGCCTTGCGCAGGATGGAGCATATGCGGGCGTGGGTATATTGGATGAAGGGGCCTGTATTGCCATTGAAATCAATGGACTCCTTGGGGTCGAAGAGCATGGTCTTCTTGGGATCCACCTTAAGTATGAAATACTTGAGGGCTCCAAGGCCAATCATTCTAAAGAGCTTATCCTGCTCCTCCGGCTCCATTCCTTCGAGTTTTCCAAGTTCCAGGGACGTGTCTTTAGCAGTGTTGTACATATCTCGGATAAGGTCGTCCGCATCCACCACAGTGCCTTCCCTAGACTTCATCTTGCCCTCGGGCAGTTCCACCATTCCATAGGAAAGATGGTAAATGGAGTCGCTCCAATCAAAGCCCAACTTTTTGAGAATGAGTTTGAGAACCTTGAAATGATAGTCCTGCTCATTTCCCACCACATATATTTCTTCGTCGAGCTTATATTCCTCAAAACGCTGTTTGGCCGTACCCAAATCCTGGGTCATATATACTGAAGTGCCATCCTTTCGGAGCAGAAGTTTCCTGTCAAGGCCGTCCGCAGTCAAATCGCACCATACGCTGCCGTCCTCCACACGCTCCAGCACTCCCATATCCAAACCCTTCTGTACCAGCGCTTTACCATTGAGATAAGTCTGAGATTCGTAGTATATTCTGTCGAAGGAAATACCCAAATCGGAATAAGTCTTGTCAAAGCCCTCGTAAACCCAGGAATTCATCTTCTCCCACAAAGCGCGCACCTCGGGATCGCCCTGTTCCCACTTGAGTAGCATATTCTGAGCCTCCACCAGAGAAGGGGCCTCCTTCTCGGCACGGGCCTGAGCACTTTCCTCATCCACGCCCGCAGAAAGCAATTCAGCCTTGAGCACAGCCACCTCGGCCTTGTAGATATCATTGAAGGCGACATAGCAGTCACCCACGAGGTGGTCACCCTTCTTGCCCGAACTCTGAGGAGTTGCTCCATTGGCGGTCTTGAGCCAGGCAAGCATACTCTTGCAGATGTGTATTCCCCTGTCATTGACCAGATTTACCTTGATCACCCTATGACCTGCAGCGGCCAGAAGTTGGGAAACGCTCCAGCCAAGAAGGTTGTTGCGGATGTGACCAAGGTGAAGGGGTTTGTTGGTATTGGGTGAGGAAAACTCCACCATTATGGTCTTTCCTGTCGGAGGAAGCTGGCCGAAATCAGGTTCAGAAGCTATGCGGGACAGGGTATTGTTCCAATAAAGAGATGAAAGGCAGATATTCAGAAAGCCTTTCACAACATTATAGGAGGCCACCTGAGGCACATTGGCCACAAGGTAGTCTCCTATTGCGGATGCGGTGGCCTCGGGGGCCTTTCTGCTGAGTTTGAGCAAGGGGAACACAACGAGAGTGAAATCTCCTTCAAACTCCTTCCTCGTGGGGCTTACCTGAATAAGTGAAGCGTCCACGCTCTGTCCGAAAAGAACTTCAGCGGCCTGCAGGGAGGCCTGAGCAATAAAAATTTCAGGATTCATCAGCCAAGGAAGCTTTTCAGAGTTTTACTACTGCGGGAATTGTTCTTGAGCTTGCGTATGGACTTCTCCTTTATCTGGCGCACACGCTCACGGGTAAGTCCGAAACGCTCTCCGATTTCCTCGAGAGTCATCTCCTGGCAACCGATTCCGAAGAAAGACTTGACTATCTCACGTTCTCTGGGAGCAAGAGTAAGCAGAGCCCTCTCGATCTCCTTGTTGAGACTCTCATTGACCAAAGTCTTGTCCGCATTGGGAGAATCATCGTTCACGAGCACATCCAAAAGATTGTTGTCCTCACCTTCAACGAAGGGAGCATCCACGCTGACGTGGCGGCCGGACACCCGCATAGTATCTGCAATCTTGTCCCTTGGAATATCAATCATCTCAGCCAGCTCCTCGGGCGAAGGCTGCCTCTCGTGCTCCTGCTCAAAGCGGGCCAGAGCCTTGTTTATCTTATTGAGGGCGCCCACCTGATTGAGGGGCAACCTCACGATACGACTCTGCTCCGCAAGGGCCTGTAGTATACTCTGGCGAATCCACCACACGGCATAGGAGATGAATTTGAAACCTCTTGTCTCATCGAATTTCTCTGCGGCCTTAATAAGTCCAAGGTTGCCTTCATTGATAAGGTCAGGCAAACTGAGGCCCTGATTCTGATACTGTTTCGCAACAGACACGACGAAGCGCAGATTGGCCGTAGTCAGCTTCTGCAAAGCCTTCTGGTCTCCCTGGCGGATACGCTGGGCCAGCTCCACTTCCTCCTCCACAGAAATCTGCTCCTGACGGCCGATTTCCTGAAGATATTTGTCCAACGACGCGCTCTCGCGGTTGGTAATGGATTTTGTAATTTTAAGTTGTCTCATAGTTTCAATCCGGTTTCCTTTTACAAGGCGAACCCGAAGTAAGCCGGCCTTCCCGAAGGGGTGACACCCTCCACATAAACTGACCTCTTCGACTTCTTGACTATATCCAAAACATCCTGAGGCCGTGATACCGGGCTGTCGTTAACATAAGTAATCACAAATCCTTCTTTGATACCCGCATCCTGAATCTTGCCGGGACCGACGGAAACTATCTCAACTCCGTGCTTGAGCGAGAGTTTTTCGAGAATTTCCTTGGGGCAGGGAGCGATGACAGCACCGTAAAATGCAAGTCCATTCTCCACTTTGGCGCCATTCTGGGCATTGGTATCAAGGAAAGTGACTTCAATGTCTTTCTCCTTGCCGTCGCGAAGCACAAGAACATTAGCCTTGTCGCCGGGACGGTGGCGGCTGACAGTTTCCTGAAGTATGGCAAAGCTGTTGATTTTGGTGGAATCAATCTGGAGAAGCACATCCCCCTTGTGGATTCCGGCCTTGTCCGCTGCACTGCCTTTCACAACCTCACCAATATATACTCCCTTTGGAGCGGAAAGTTTCAACTCCTCCGCTTTTTTTGCGTCAATTTCCTGAATGGCCACGCCGAGAACGGCTCTCTTGACCGAACCGAAATCTATCAAATCCTCCGCAATCTTGCGTACCATATTGGAAGGAATGGCAAAAGAGTAACCGGCATAAGAACCTGTCTGCGAAATGATTGCAGTGTTCACGCCGACCAGTTGGCCTTCCTTGTTGACGAGAGCTCCTCCGGAATTGCCCGGATTGACGGCGGCATCCGTCTGAATGAAAGACTCTATCTTCAACTCATTGCTATAATTCGGCATACTGCGGCCTTTGGCGCTGACAATGCCCGCGGTGATGGTAGAACGGAGGTCATAGGGGCTGCCTATGGCAAGCACCCACTCACCCAAACGCAGCCTGTCAGAGTCTCCGAAGGGTATGACGGGAAGGTTCTCGGCGTCAATCTTTATAATGGCGACATCCGTTGCAGGGTCGGTGCCCACGAGAGAGGCAGTATAAGTCTGGTTGTTGTTCAAGGTGACTTCAATCTTGGATGCACCGCCCACGACGTGGTTGTTGGTTACAATGTAACCGTCTGAGCGTATGATGACACCGCTGCCGCTGCCCACCTGCTCACGCGTCTTGGGAAGCATTTGGCTGCCTTGACCGGGGCCGAAGAAAAAGTCGAAAATGCTGCTGGGACCCTGAATGGCCTGGCTCTGGACTGTCACTTTGACATACACGACAGCATCCACGGCACTTTCTGCCGCATAGGTAAAATCCGGATAATCACTTAAATTCAGATTGACAGTGCGGTAGCTGCTTCCGTCAGGAGAGGTGACCACACTCCCCCCTGTATGCTCTTTGTTTAGCGTTGTGCTGGACACGGCAAAAGCTGTCAGACCGCCCACCAGGGCAGCCACGACGATGGTAATCACGTTCTTTTTCATATTATTGATTTTCATTTTTTATTCTTCAATTTGCATTTTTCTCATATACCCGGCAAGAGTTTCCAAATATCAAAAAATTTTCTTACTTTTGTAAGCTTAATTGTACGAATATGAAATTCATTATTTCTAGTGCCGAATTGCTCAAAGGCATCATGGCAGTATCAAAAGCCATACCAACAAAGAGCGGACTGCCAATTTTGGAGAATTTTCTCTTCAAACTGGAGGGAGAGAAGTTGGAAATCACCGCATCGGACTCAGAACTGACATTGAGAACCAGCCTCAGTGTGGACAATGTTGAGGAACAGGGTTCTATTGCCGTACCCGCACGCCATATACAGGAGCTTCTCAAGGAATTGCCCGATCAGCCGGTAACAATCCGGACCATCAAGGAAAATTATTTCGAGTGCAGCTGGATGGGCGGTTCGTCCACCCTGCCCTACTTCAATGCAGCTGAATATCCGGCCATCACCACCACCGACGAAAGCGCCCAGACCATAAGCTTCCCCGCACAGGTGCTTGTGGACGGCATCAACAGCACAATATACGCAACTGACGATGATGAGATGCGTCCCGTGATGAACGGCATTCTCTTCGATATGGGGCCCGAAGGCACAACTCTCGTAGCCACAGACTCACGCAAGCTCGTTTGCTTCACCACAACCGAAGTGAAGGCCGAAGAGCAGACCAGTTTCATACTCCACAAAAAGCCCGCCGGCATCATCCGTTCCGTGATAGGCAAGGATGCACAGCAGGTAACCATCAGCTACGACAGCAAAAATGCAGTCTTCAGCTTTGACGGAACTATGGTGGTATGTCGACTCATCGCCGGCAAATATCCCCGCTATCGCGACGTGATACCCCAGAACAATTCCAACATCCTCAAGATTGACCGCCAGCAGTTGCTGAACAGCGTCAAGAGGGTAAGTGTCTGCTCCAGCAAAGCTCAGAACTTCATCAAATTCGACCTTCAGAGCGACTCCCTGGAGATTTCCGCGCAGGATTTGGGCTTCTCAATATCTGCCCATGAAAAGACAAAATGTCAGTATGACGGAGAAGATTTGCAGATAGGCTTCAAGTCCTCCTTCCTCATTGACATACTCAACAATCTCAGCTGCAGCGACATAGTCATAAAGTTCGCCGATGCCCGCAGGGCTGCGCTTCTGCTGCCTGACGACGATGACCAGCAGGAAAAGATTTGCGCAATACTGATGCCCATTCAAATTTGATGATTTTTAGTTTCGCATGGAATTGAAACTTGAAAGGCCTCTGCTCTTCTTTGACATAGAGAGCACGGGCCTTAACATTGCTACAGACAGCATAGTCGAACTCAGCTTCGTAAAAATAAAACCCACTGAAAACGGCAGCAATGAGACTATAATCAAGACCTGGAGGCTATGCCCTTGGGATTACGTCAACAACTGCCAGAAGAAAATGGACCCAGGGGCCGAGAAAGTGCACGGCATCTCCGACCAGGATGTGAAGGACTGTCCCAAGTTTCAGGATGTCGTGGAGGAGATAGGATTGTTTATGGCCGACGCCGACCTGGCAGGCTTCAACTCCGCAAAATTCGACCTTCCCATGCTCGCAGAGGAGTTTGAAAGAGTACGCAAATGGTGCGGACGCAATTTCAAGATGGACCTTCACGAGAAGAAGATGGTGGATGTGCAGACTATTTTTCACCAAAAGGAGCCTCGCAACCTCAAGGCGGCCCACATCTTCTACTGCGGCTGTGACTTCGAAGGAGCGCACGGCGCCGAAGCGGACACGGTGGCAACCTACGAGGTTCTCAAAGGTCAGTTGGACAAATACCCTTATGACAAGGAGAACAACCCGGAAGGTCTGCAAAACAATGTGGACTGGCTGGCGCAATACTCCACAGGATCCCGCAAGGTGCTGGACTTCGCCGGGCGCATTATACTCGATGCAAATGGCGAAGCGATTATAAGTTTCGGCAAGCACAAGGGTAAGAGTGCCCGCGAGGTGTACGCTAAGGAGCCTTCCTATTTCGCCTGGGTAGAGAACGGCGAATTCACGCTGGATACCAAACGCCAGTTCGCCCTGCTCCGCGCGCGTTATGATGCCGAAAAGAAGGCCGCAGACAAGGCTATGGCTTCCCAACCGGCTTCCGAACAGCAGTTGAATGGTCTGCTTGAACTCTGGAACAAGCGATAAAGGCCCGACTGAAGAAAGGAACAAAGCTTGAACCCGGCCTGAACTCCGGGCACGGCCTGAACCCGGAACAGACGATAAAGGCCCGACTGAAGGGCAAGTGACGCAAATGAATTTTCTGGTAAAGACATACTCTTCAGCCTGCATACTGAGACCCGATGTGAGCCTCAACAGGGATGGCGTGTGTTACTATGTGCCTGACGATGTGCACAGTCTGAGCGTAGTGCCCATAGCCTTCATCCGGCTTTCAAAGACAGGCAAGGCGATAGGACAGAGTTTTGCGCGCAGGTATTACGATGCTGTCGGCATAGGAGCCCTGCTCTATCCCTGTACGAACCCTGAGGGACGGGTGGATGTGGCCGCGGCCTCGTGTTTCGACCAAAGTTCATTTTTCCCCCAGCCCTTCTTCAATCCGCTGACTATGGAAAAGGAGAGCAACCGCTTCGCAGTGCGGATGGAAGGAGCCGGAGAGTATGAGGCGGACTGCAAGGGTCTTCTCTACAAGCTGGAAGAAGCACTGGTGGAATGCAGCGCGCATACCTTGGCGCGTATCGGAGATTTTGTGGCAGTGGAGCTGCTGGGGTTGGACGCTCTTGTGATGGAGAAAAAAAGCGGCTCAGGCAAACTCGAAATAGAGTTTTGTGAAAAAAAAGTGCTTGAGATTGCAATAAAGTTTTGAAATAACAGGGAATAGGCTTATTTTTGCATTCCCAAAAAGCCAGATTAGCTCAGCAGGTTAGAGCGTCGCATTCGTAACGCGAAGGTCGTGGGTTCGATTCCCACATCCG
>JAEDMF010000206.1 GCA_016303175.1 Bacteroidales bacterium | reverse complement strand
TATCATTCGCGATGAATGCGCCGGTGTGCGGTTGGGCGGAAGATGTTCCGCCCCTACACGCTAACTAAGCAGCATCTCCTTGATGAATTCGCTGCCCCGCATCGACTCTACCAGGATGACGCTGCCCGTCAGCGAGTCGCCCAGCCGGACGCGGTCGGCACGCAGGTAGAGGCGGGCCTCCTCCTCGGTCAGCGTGGCGCGTCCGTGCGGCAGCTTCAGCATCTGGGCATAGCCGCGCGGCTTGGCGTTGCGCCGATAGGCGTTGAAGTTGCCCTCCGTGGGGCTCACCAGGCCCAATGACCCCTCCACTCTCGTTTTCGATTGCAGCATGGCTGCATACAGTTCATCGTCAATCTGAATGTTTACTATCATCGTTTTAAATTATTAATTTTAAATTTTCATCGAATAAATCTCACTCACCAGGATGTCCTGATACATCTGGCCGTTGTACTCACGGGTGGAGAAGCGCAGGGCCACGGCCACCAGTTGGCCGGGCTGGAACCGCAGTCCGGCCATATCGCCCAGCATTGTAGCCACATACGAGTTCTCGTACTTGCCACCCAGTTCCTGCAGCACCAGGTTGCACTTCATCACTTGTCCGTTCTCGCTCTTGGTGCTCTGCACGGCAAATGCCTGTCCCTGCTGCACCACTTTCATAATCGTTGTCATAATCTTTTTATTTTGTTTCTTTTACTTTAAATTTTTAATTTACACCGCAAACCGTCCGTTGAGGAATCCGTTTACGAAATAGGCCTGCCCCTTGCCGGTGACTTTGGTGGTACACCGCTCCTGCGTGCCATGGTGGGTCTGCACCAGGGTGAGGGTGGTGTCGAACAGCCCCTGCTCCACCCAGCGCTGTATGGGCCGCGTCTCGCGCTGGAAGAGGTAGCCATGCCGCCGCAGCCAGCCGAAGAGGCGGTTCTGCCCGATGGGGATGCCGTTCTGCGTGAGGAGTTTGGCCAGGTCGCGGATAAGGATGGAACCGTCGCCTCCCGTCACAGCCTCGGCAAACTGCACCTTGGGTCGCTGCTCCTCGATGAACGCCTCCCGCTGCTGCAGCGTGCGCTGCAGTATCTCCACCGCCTTGCAGAGTATCGTCTTCTCGTCGTCCTCACGGCTGACGGGGATGTAGCCACCCGTCCGTCGAATCTGAGGCAGCACTTCGGCGGTGACCCACCGCTTGAACTCGCGTGCCTGCGGCAACTTGCTGGAGAGGATGAGGGCGTAAAGGCCCGACTCGTTGATGAAGGTGGTGTTGGCTTTGTAGCTGGAACCTGATACCTGAATCAGGTATGAGGTTTTATCTTCCTCATCCACATGGTTCACAATGGCATTGGATGGATTCTTGTACCCTAACACCTGCGCCACATCCTTTCCCACAAACCACGGCTCGCCCTCGATGCTCATTCCTCGGAGTTGGCCGAACTGTTCGTTTTCAAAGATTTGTATTTCCATATTCTTCTTCTTGTTACTTGTTAGTAATTCATTGTTTTGTCGTTGTCAGCGCTGATTGACGATGCAAACGTAGGGCATTTCTGATGGACCAACATTATCTCTTCATCACTTATGCCCTCACTTATGCCCTTTCAAGTAGGTTATGCTCTCAGTTATGCTCTTTTCCCTTTGAGACAACTTAAAAAAGAGTGCAGCTAATTTCCCATATCGCCGTTCTTTGGTGGATTTCAGTTCTCACAGTTGCCGCAAGGCTTCGCGGTTATACATAAAAGAAACTCCGCCTTTCGCGGGGAATGGTTTCCCCTTGAAAGACGGAGCAATGTTAGGGCTCCCCTTTTGATCAGCAAGAATCTTACTGAGTCTTGGAAACTTATATGCAAGGTTCTCTATGGTTGGTTTTGCCCCTTTGCTGTCATGGATATTGGCTTCATGTACCTTGATGGCCATTGGCAATCCCAAAGTATCAACAATGATATGTTCTTTTCTTCCCTTCCCTTAATCTTCTTGTTTCCATCTATACCTCTGTCTGTATCAACATGGTGAGAAGTCTTGACACTTCGGGAGTCTATAATACCCAAACTTGGACTTTCTTCTCTGCCCACAGACTTCCTTGCTTTGGCGTGCAGCACGTTCAACAATTCTTCCCAAACTCCTTCAAGCTTCCATTTTCGGAAATAGTAATAAACCGTTTGCCAAGGAGCAAAGTCTGAGGGGAGCATTCGCCATTGACATCCGCTCTTGTTAACATAGAATATGCCATTTAAAATTTCTCTGAGTGAACTTTTTCTATTTCTTTCTTGTGGCTCTACAATATTTTAATAACTTGCCACTGTTTTTCAGTTAGGTTGGTTGGATAATTACTCATAACTTATTTGTTTGCAACCTTAAAGTTACGAAAAATATTTCAATTAACCAACTGATTAACAAGTAGATATATATAATTTATTCATTTCAAAACAGCTTCTAAA
>JAEDMF010000205.1 GCA_016303175.1 Bacteroidales bacterium | reverse complement strand
GCCCTGCTTCGAACCCTTCATTTGGAATTGCTCTCAAAAAGAGATATCTTTGAAAGATATTCTCTCCGCCGTTGGCAGTGGACTTATGGTCACGGGATTCAATGGCGGCAATGTCAATCCGGCAACCGGCAATTTTTCTTTCGGAGTGGAGGGAATGATAATAGAAAACGGTGTCGCAACCAGCCCTGTAAGGGGTTTGCTTATGACGGGCAACCTGATTTCCTTATTCGGCAAGTTGCTTGCGGTGGGCAGTGATACGCGCAGCTGCAGTGCGTGGCAGATTCCCAGCTTCGCCTTTGACGAGGTGGACATCAATGCGTGATTTTTTAAAAAAGTGAAAAAATTTTGATAGTATGAAAATAGAAAAGAACAAAGTCGTGTCCCTCAGCTATGAGCTGCATGTGGAAGGAGAAATGGTCGATAAGGCCACAAGTGAAAAGCCCCTTGAATTCATTCAGGGAATGGGTTATCTGCTGCCCCTTTTCGAGCAGAACATAGAGAGCAAGGAACCCGGGGACAAGTTTGCTTTCACCCTCGAGGCCAAGGATGGTTATGGAGAGTGGAGCCAGGAAAATGTCATCGATTTGCCCAAGGCCGCTTTCGAGGTTGATGGCAACATCCGCGAAGACCTTATGGTTGTGGGCAACATCGTGCCTTTGATGAATCCTATGGGAGGCATAATGCCGGCAAAGGTAGTGGAAGTGAAGGCGGAGGCTGTCACTATGGATTTGAATCATCCTATGGCAGGCAAAACCCTCAATTTCACGGGTGAAATCCTTAGTGTAAGGGATGCCAGCGAGAAGGAACTCAAGGAGGGTCTGCACGGTGAGTTTGCCCAGGTGAACGGCCACCACGAGTGCTGTGGCGGTGGCTGCCACGAAGGCGGCTGTGAGGGCGGATGCCACGAAGGCGGCTGTGAGGGTGGATGCCACGAGGGCGGCTGCAGTGGCGAAGGTCATGAAGGCTGCTGCAATGGCGAGGGCCACGAGGGCGGCTGCTGCGGCAAATAGTGTAACTCAAGTTTCGCAAGCAGCACAACCCTCAGGACATAAATAAGTTATAACTTGCGAAACTTGAGTAGTTCAATAAGCAAATCGTGACTACTGCGGTTGTCATATTGAATTGGAACGGCAGGGCCTGTCTCGAGGCTTATCTGCCCTCGGTCACAACTTCTCTGCAAGGATGTGATGGCGTTAGTGTGGTTGTGGCCGACAATGGATCTGAAGATGATTCGGCAGCTTATGTGAAGGAGAATTTTCCTCAGGTGCAGTGGATTCAACTCAGGCGCAATTACGGTTTTGCAGAGGGATACAACAGGGCTCTCAAGAGTCTGGACAGTGATTGCTTTCTGCTTCTGAACTCCGACGTGAAAGTGGAGAACGGGTGGTTCGAACCCTTGCAGGAGTGGATGGAACTGCACCCGGACTGCGGCATTTGCGGCCCCAAACTGCATATGACGGGAGAGAAGAGCAAATTTTTCGAGTATTCGGGAGCTGCCGGCGGCTATTTGGATTGCTACGGCTATCCTTTCTGCCGCGGGAGAGTGATGGGAAGGGTGGAGGAAGATGAGGGCCAGTATGACATTCCCGCGGAGGTCTTTTGGGTGAGCGGGGCTGCTTTGATGGTCAGGCGTGAAGTCTTTGTGGGGGCCAGGGGTTTCTGCAATGATTTCTTTGCTCATATGGAGGAAATAGACCTGTGCTGGAGGGTGAGGGCTGACGGATGGAAGGTCCATATCGTACCCCGTTCCGTCGTATATCACGAGGGAGGAGCCACTCTCCCCGCGTCAAGTCCCTTCAAGAGCCGTCTCAACTTCCGCAACAATCTTTTGATGCTTGACCGCAATCTGCCTTTTACTCTCGCTTTGCATTGTTTTTACAATTTTCTTGCAGTGGGAGTGGACGAGGATACTTGTCAGGATTTGTTCGCCCAGTGCGGGAACTTATACAGAGAAATTGAATCCGCGGACAGAAAGTCCCTGCTGGAAGGCGCGGCGGTGATCTCTATGAAGCTCACTCGTATAAGGCTGAATTTCAGGCAGTTCCTGGATTTTCTGTCAGCTTTGGTATATCTGTTTTCTTTCAGGCCCAAGCATTTCAAGGCAGTGATGCAGGCGCATCGGGAATACAGGAGGATGCGCCGTCCTGTCGGGAAACGCGAACTTATTGCCGAACTGAAGAACGTAGTGGAGCGCAGGCCGGAAATTGCAAGGGTGCTGCTCAGGGAAAGTCCCTGTCCGGGGTGTTTGGGTGAAAGGTCCTTCGGGATAGCGGGAATATGGAATAAATGGACGGTCTGGAGGTCTCTTACGGAAAAAGGTGCTATATTTGCACATTTGAGGGATACCTCGTTGTAAAACAGGAGCGAAAAATTTTTTGATGGTATGAAGATTATAATCGCAGGAGCAGGTGAAGTGGGCTCGCAT
>JAEDMF010000042.1 GCA_016303175.1 Bacteroidales bacterium | reverse complement strand
ACCAGCTTCGGCATTATCATCGCCCTCGGCTCCCTTATCTACGGCACCAGCCGCTTTGTAAACGGCTTCATTGTGGAAAAGGTCAGCACTAAGGCCTTTATGGCCCTCGGGCTTCTGCTCTGTGCCATCGCCAACTTCTGCTTCGGCTTTGGAGTTGATTTGAGCTACCTTATTACCGGTGTCCACGAGGGACCTCAGTTCGTGAATATGCTGATTCTGATAATGGGTGTCACCATTGTTCTCAACCAGTATTTCCAGGGTATGGGGTATCCTCCCTGCGCACGTATGCTCCCTATGTGGATACATCCCTCGCAACTTGGCACCAAAATGAGTATCTGGAACACCTCCCACAGCATCGGAGCCTTTAGCGCTGTAATCGTCTGCGGGCTTGTAAGGACAAATTTGGGCGCCGATATGAGCGGTGACAGCAGTGTCGTGACCCGTATCGCCCAGAACCTTGCAGGCAGCATAAAAGGATGGGATGCCCTGACTGAGGTGGAGCAGCAGAGCAGGATACTCTCTTACGCTTCCCACTACGGAGCGTGGAAATGGTGTTTCTTCATTCCTGCCATCGTGGCGGTAGGCGGCTCTGTCCTTTGCTTCGCCGCTTTGAAGGATGCTCCATCGGATGTCGGTTTACCCGAGCTCGAAGGCACCCAGACCGGCAAGAAGGAACTGGAAGGTAAGGCAGGAGCCCATGCAGCTTTCTTGAGGGAGATGGTCTTCCGCAACAAGTGGGTGTGGATGCTTGCCTTTGCCAACATTTTCGTGTATGTACTCCGTATGGGCGTGCTGGACTGGGGCCCCAAGTTCCTCACTGAAGACCGTGGAATGAAGATAGACAATGCCGCCATCAGCGTGGCTGTATTTGAACTTACCGCCATCGTGGGCACCATCTTCGCCGGGTGGGCCTCCGATCACATCTTCAAGGGCAAGTCTCACAGAATGTGCCTTTTCGCAATGGCAGGAGCTGTGGTGTTCCTGGCTATCTTCGCCCTTGTGCCCGGCCTTCCAACCTGGCTTTCCATCGCCGCTCTCGCGCTCTCGGGCTTCTGCATCTACGGTCCCCAGGCCCTGATAGGCATAGGAGCAGCCAACCAGAGCACCAAGGAAGCCAGCGCCACAGCCAACGGTCTTGCCGGCATCTTCGGCTACATCGGTAGTTCCCTCTCCGCCATCATTGTGGGCATCATCGCAGACCACTTCGGTTGGACTATGGTGTTCATTACCTTCATCGTCGTAGGTCTCATCGGTACTCTCATCTTCCTCTTTATGTGGAATGCTCCCCGTGACGGCTACGCCCGCGCAAGAGCATTTACCGCCAGATATAAAGAAAACAACTAAAAAAAATCAATATGAAAAAGTTACTTTTATCAGTTTTGACCGTTTTCGTTGCCCTTTCCTGCGCTTTCACTGCCCAGGCCGGCGCAAAGAAGAAGGCAGACAAACAGACCCAGGCTTTCCGTTATGACATTGAGTATGTTAAGACAGCAGGTACAGGCATTGTTGCCGTAAAGGTTGCATCTTATTCCAAGAAGGCTGGAATCGCCCTTAACCAATGTGCCAAGAATGCAGTGCATGGCGTTATTTTCAAGGGATATGCCGGCAACGGTACTTCCATGGCTGCTCTTTGCAAGGACCCCGGAGCCGAGACTGCCCATTCGGATTACTTCAAAGCTTTTTTTGCAGAAGGAGGAGAATACAACAAATATGTATCCAGCGTGGATACTGCCAATTCCGAGTTCCTCAAGGCCTATAAGGAGTACAAGGTGAGCCAGGTTGTGTATGTCAACAAGGCTGCCCTCCGCAAGGCTCTTGAGTCAGCCGGCATTATAAAAGGCCTTGCTGCCGGATTTTAGCAATTGATTTAAGTTGTTCAATCAAGGACTATTATGAGACAGACAACAGTGAACAGAATTACAGCAGTGGCGCTGGGAGCGCTCCTTGTACTGACATCCTCCTGCGGCGTTGTACGCAACAGCCAGAGTTTCTACCAGCCTACCAAAACCCAGGTGCTCAGAGTGGACGGTGACGGCACCGTATCCGTCAGGGCAACCGGCCTTGGCCGCAACAGGTACTATGCCATTGACAACGCTCGCAGAAACGCTTTGAAAGACTGCATCTTCAAGGGATACGACATTCCCTCTGATGCCTATATGTCCAAACCTCTTGTGATGAGCGTCAATGCTCAGGAAAAATACGAACAGTTCTTCAATGCTTTCTTTGCTGACAAGGGAGATTATGAAAAATTCGTCTCCGGTGGTCTCAACCACGACCGCAAACTGGTGTCCAACCGCAAGCAGAAGAGCGATATTCAGGCCAAGGTGACCATTACCCTCCGTGTGGAACGTGCGGCTCTGAAGGAGTACCTCAAGGAAAATGGAATTAAATAAATCTTGAAAATATGAAAAGAACTATACTGTCTATACTGCTGGCGTTGTCGGCCCTGACCGCCTTCGCACAGGCCAAGAAACCCACCATTATGGTTATGCCCAGTGACTTGTGGTGCAACAAGAACGGTTTTATGACCACCTACGACAACCAGGGTGTCACCGAATATATCCCTGATTATCACAAAGCTATCATAAGCAGCAACGAATTGCTACCCGTGATATCCCAGATCAACGGTCTTATGGCCGACAGGGGTTTCCCTTTGAAAAACCTCGAGTCCGAAATAAAGGCTCTCAACCAGACCGCCGCTGAAATGGCAGCCGTGACCGGCAAGGATGGCTCTTCCGTCCAGACCAACCCTCTTATGCAGTTGCGCCAGAGAGCTAATGCGGACATCATCATCCAGCTCACCTGGACCATCAACAAGATAGGGCCCAAGTACTCCGTAACCTATACTATGCAGGGCCTTGATTCCTACACCAGCAAGGAAATTGCCACTTCCACAGGCACGGGCGCTCCTTCCTTCACTGCCGAGGTTCCCGTATTGCTTGCAGAGGCTGTCAATGCTCACATCGATGAGTTCTGCGACCGCCTCCAACGCCACTTTGAGGACCTCTTCGCCAACGGAAGGGAAATTGCCCTCAATGTCAATGTATTTGAAAATGAAGAAGATATAGATTTGGAGAAGGAATATGGAGACAAGGAACTCCGCGAGGTAATTGAGGATTGGATTTACGACAATACTGTTTCCCACCGTTATCATCTTGCCGATGACAGCGAGCATCATATGACTTTTGACGAGGTGCGCATTCCCGTCTATGACGACAGGGGACGGGCAATCTCGGCCAATAATTTTGCGCGCAATCTTGTGCGTTATCTGAAGGGCGAACCCTGCTCCATTGCAAAAATCAAAACCCTCAACCAGGGTCAGGGAAAAGCAACCATCATAATAGGAAACAAGTAGTATGAAACAGATTATAATAGCAGTTGCACTTGCCCTTGCAGCAGGAGCAAGCGCTTACGCCCAGCAGGAGCGTTCCGAGAAAGTTCCCGTGGCAGTATATTATCCCGAATCGGTCAACACCATCCCTGCGGATGCCGCCGCCGTGCTTATGGCAAAACTCAATGCCGCCACCACCCGCAACGGTATGGGCGCGCTCAATGAGGCTCCCCAGTTCTATGTTACCTGCATCCCCGTTGAGAATGAGAAATATGTCATTCCCGGCAGTCCCACAAAGTATTTCTTCAAGGCCGACCTCAACTTCTATGTAGTGGATGCCTTCGGGAAGAAGATTTTCTCCACATGGACACTGCCTTCCAAAGGTGTGGGCAACAGCGAGAACAAGGCAATGATAGAGTGCTACAAGGCTTTCTCTCCCTCTTCCGATGCAGTTTCCAAATTCTTCAACGACACTGATGCCCGCATTAAGTCTTATTATGAAGGCAGAATGGACCTTATTATCAAAAAGGCCAACACTCTTGCTGCCGCCTATGCTTACGAAGAGGCCCTTTATGAACTCTCTGTCGTCCCCGAGGCTTGCAGGAATTATGAAAAGATTCTGGATGCGGCTGATATAATCTGGAAGAAGTACATCGACGACAAGGCCGCCAAGGCTCTTGCCAAGGCCCGCAGTATATGGGCAGCAGGCCAGGATGCGGCGGCAGCCTCTGCAGCCGGTGAATATCTTGCCGAGATTCTTCCAGATTCCAAATATTATGATGAGGCCCGCAAACTTTCCGACGAGATGAAGGCTCGCGTGAAGAGCGACATTGACTATTATAGGAAGTTGGAGGCCCGTGACAATGCCCAGCAGCACGAACTTGCAATGGGTAAGGTCAATGCTTGGAAGGAGATAGGAGTTGCCTTCGGTAATCACCAGCAGCCTGTTACTTACCGTGAGGCCTGGCCGTTTAGATAGTGCTTAATTACATAACCTATGAAAAAATTATTCTTTACCGCTGCGGCAGCCTGCGCTGTGGTCTATTCGGCATATGCCCAGGATATCCTTTCTCCAGTTGACAGTTCCTCTGTTTCTGTTCAGACTGCCGATGCGGTGCTTTCTGACGTGAAAGCTGCCACTGACAGCGCTGGCGTTGCAGTACCTGTGACTGCCGATGGACTCGACGCTGACGGCTCCCTGCTTAAGTACCGTCGTAGTTCCCTGTATTCCGTACTTATTTCTCATCCGGGTGTTCAGTACGGAGATGAGATTCAAACAGCGTTCTTCTCCATACCCATGCCGGACAAATTCAACGACCACAACATTGAATGCAGGAACATCGCTTCGTCCTCCAAGAAGATGAAGAAGCAGGGTAAGCAGAAGGATGCTCTCAACCAGAGCGACATCAAGGCTTTCCTCGAAACCAACGGCATTCCCCGCACCCTTGTGGCCAAGTGGTTCAACCGCAATGCCTCCACGGGCGGTTTTGATATGTCGCTCATACAGGAGAGGGGTTTCTATGATGCATCCCAGGCTGACATTCAGGCTGCTTCCAAGTCCAGCCGCAATCTGGCTATGCTGGGTGATGCGGGCGAGGATCTCATAGGCAAGACCTTCATGCTTGTGAACGACATTACCTATGTGGACAAAGGCAAGAACTCGGCTACTGCGGCCGCAGTGCTGCAGGGACTGGGCAATTTGGCTGGTGCATTGTTCGGCAGCTCCTTCTCCGATTTAGGTAAGACCGTTGCCGTGGCTGTCAATGAGATAGACGGTTTCACCGTGAATGTGACCAGCTACCTATATAAGCTCAACTGGGATGAGTACACGAGCAATACTTTCTATCAGGACTACTGGTTCGAGGCTGATTCCACCGACCTTGTAAGGCGTAATGCCTTCGATGTCAGCCCGCTCTTTTCAATGTCCTACGTGGGCTCCACGATGGTGTCTGCGTCCAATACCTCGTCCAAGTCCTTCTCCAAGCGTACCAAGGAGGAGCAGATGCTGATGACTTGTGCCCGAGCCGTTGACAGGGCTATTGTCAAGCTCCAGCGCGAGTACGACGAGTTCAAGGTGAATGTGCCCATATCGGAAGTGAATGACGACCGCACGGTGGAGGTGCCCATAGGTCTCAAGGAGGGAGTCAATCTCAAGTCCCGTTATGAGGTGCTCCAAGCCAGAAGGGACGAGAACGGGAAGGTGACTTATCAGAGGATAGGAATGCTTGCCCCCGTGGAAGGCTATATTTGGGACAACCGTTTCGGAGCCCTGGATGATGCCCGCGCCGAGGCTGCTGCAAGTGCTGCGGAAAAAGCAGAAAAGCAGAAGGCGGCCAAGCAGAACGATGACCCCGATGATGAGGGCGAGGGAAATGCCCTGCTGACATCAACAAGGTTCAAGATTGTGGAGGGCAATGTCAATCGAATTATGCCCGGTTCTCTGGTAAGGGAGTGCAGAATCAAGTAGTTGGTTCAGCATACAGCAAGGGCGGTTCCCGTTATGAGAACCGCCCTTGCTGTATCTCCGCCAGCATTATTGAGACTGGGGTTTTCAGTCGTCGCTGCGGGTAATTCTTGCCCCGAGAGACCTCAGACGCCCGTCAATATTCTCGTAGCCTCTGTCTATTTGGCCTATGTTGCCTATGACAGAGGTTCCTTTGGCACTCATTGCCGCGATTAGCATTGCGATGCCGGCGCGGATATCGGGCGAGAGCATTCTCCCGGCGTGCAGGCGGTGTTGATGGTCGTGTCCTATCACTACGGCCCTGTGTGGGTCGCAGAGTATGATTTGGGCTCCCATATCAATGAGGTGGTCCACAAAGAAGAGTCTGCTCTCGAACATTTTCTGGTGTATGAGTACACTGCCCTTGCACTGCGTGGCCACAACCAGCATCACTGACAGAAGGTCGGGGGTGAGCCCGGGCCAGGGCGCGTCGGCTATGGTCATTATGGAACCATCCATAAAGGACTCTATTTCGTAGCTTTCCTGTTCAGGGACAAAGAGGTCGTCGCCCCTCTGTTCCAACTGTATGCCAAGCCTGCGGAAGCATTCGGGTATTATGCCCAGCTGGTCGCAGGCACAATTTTTTATTGTGATGCTGCTGCGGCACATTGCGGCCATACCTATGAAGGAACCCACTTCAATCATATCGGGGAAGAGTTTGTGGGTTGCTCCGTGCAGTTCTTCCACCCCTTCAATGGTGAGCAGGTTGGAGCCGAGTCCGCTGATTTTTGCTCCCATTGCAATCAACAGACGTGTCAGCTGTTGTACATAAGGTTCGCACGCGGCATTGTATATGGTGGTCGTCCCCTTGGCCAGCACACTGGCCATAAGGATATTCGCAGTACCTGTAACTGAGGCCTCGTCCAGCAGCATGTAGCTGCCCTTCAGCCCATCTTCAGGGGCCTCCAGCTGGAAGGCCTTCTTCTGCGGGTCATAGACGTAGGTGGCGCCAAGGGCCATAAAGCCCTGAATGTGGGTATCCACCCTGCGACGACCTATTTTGTCCCCTCCGGGTTTAGCAAGAAAAACCTTGCCGAAGCGGGCCAGAAGCGGTCCCACCACCATCATCGAACCTCTGAGAGAGGCACATTTTTTTATAAATTCGGGAGTATGGATGTAATCCAGGTTGACCTTGTCTGCCTTAAAGATGAATTCACCTTTCGCCGGACGCTGCACCTTTACCCCCATTCCTTCGAGCAGAGAGATGAGGTTGTTCACGTCCAGAATATCGGGTACATTCTTTATCGTGACGCTTTCGCTCGTGAGCAGCACTGCGCTGATGACCTCCAAAGCCTCGTTCTTGGCTCCTTGGGGAGTGATGGAGCCTGATAGTTTGTATCCGCCTTCGATTACAAATGAACCCATATCAGAGAACTGTATTGAATTCGTTCAGGAAGCGCAGGTCATTTTCAAAGTAGTTTCTCAAGTCCTTGACCTGCCATTTTAGCATTGCGATGCGTTCTACGCCCATTCCGAAGGCGAATCCGCTATATTTCTTGGAGTCTATGCCGCTGGCCTCCAATACATTGGGGTCAACCATGCCGCATCCGAGTATTTCCAACCAACCTGTGCCTTTGCAGATGTTGCATCCCTTGCCGCCGCAGATGTTGCAGCTGACGTCCACCTCTGCCGAAGGCTCAGTGAAGGGAAAGTAGGAAGGACGCATGCGTATTCTGGTCTCGGGGCCGAACATCTCGCGGGCAAAGAGAAGTATGGCCTGTTTCATGTCGGCGAAGGTCACACCCTCGTCGATGTACAGACCTTCCACCTGATGGAAAATGCAGTGGGCCCTTGCCGAGATTGCCTCGTTGCGGAATACCCTGCCGGGGCATACGACGCGTATGGGGAGCGACTTCTTCTCCATTGTGCGGACCTGAACGGAGGAGGTGTGGGTGCGCAGCAGCAGGGGATTGTGCCATACGGTATTGCCGTTTTCATCAGTCTGCTGTTCGCCTCGCGAGACGAAGAAGGTGTCCTGCATTTCGCGGGCAGGATGCTCGGGAGGGAAGTTCAGGGCCTCGAAAACGTGCCAGTCATCCTCAATCTCCGGTCCCTCAGCCACGTCGTAGCCGAATTTGCGGAAGATGTCCACGATTTCCTGTCTTACTATGGAAACGGGGTGGCGGCTGCCAAGGTCGTACTGGCTGCCGGGCATGGTAAGGTCCTCTTTCGCTGTCCCTTCTGCTGCGGCGCCGTTATTCTCTATAACTTCCCGCAGTTCTTCTATTTTTGCGGCGGCGGCGTTCTTGAGCTGGTTCATCAGCTGGCCGAACTCCTTTTTCTGGTCGGCAGGTATGCTGCGGAATTGTTCGAACAGTTCTGTGATTGCGCCTTTTTTGCCCAGAAATCTTACTCTGGCCTCTTCAAGTTCCTTAGTTGTAGCGGCTCTGGTGGCTGCAATCTGCTCCATCAGGGAGTTGATAGTGCTCTTATCCATTATTTCTTCTTTTTGTCTTTTATGCCGGCTTGTCTGGCTCTGCGTTTTTCTCTTTCGTTGATTGCCCTCTGGCCGCCCTGCTTGAGATACAGTGCCCACTGCCCAGCCGAAAAATATTTTTGATATGCTTTTTGTGTGCTTTCCATCCATTTGTCCTGGACCGCCTGGTAAAGGTCCGGATTGGACACCCTCGATTTCTGCATGCCTTCCAGTTCCTTCACCATACCATAATAGTCATTGTGGAGTATGCTGTCCACATAGTACACCTGCCAGTCCTCCAGTTTAAGGCTGAATGTGAGCCTGTCCAGCTCCTTGGCCAGCATTTCTTCGGGGTCCGGCTTGTTCTCCTCCTGAGCGGGCAGGATGGTGCAGAATGTCAGCAGGGATATAAGCAGGAACAGTTTTCCAGTCTTGGACATAAATTATTATCTTTGCACAATTAAACTACAAAAATAAGCATTTTATTATTAATAGTATGAGTACTTTCAAGAAAATATCTTCCATTGCCGCCGCTGCAGCCCTGTTTGCCTGTACGGTGGAGATGTTTGCGTGCAGCAACGTGCTGGTGACCCGCGGCGCGAGTGCAGACGGCAGCAATATGATATCCTACGCGGCCGATTCCCACGCTCTTTTCGGAGAACTCTACCACCTTGAGGGACAAGTATGGGGCAGGGGCAGTGCGCGCAATGTCGTGGATTGGGACAGCAACAAACCCCTTGGCGCCATTCCGCAGGCCGCCCGCACCTACACCCGTACCGGCAATATCAACGAGCGCCAGCTCATCATCGCCGAGACAACTTACGGGGGACGCGAGGAACTGTGGCATCAGGACGGTGCCATAATGGACTATGGCTCACTGATATACATTGCCCTCGAAAGGTGCTCCACCGCTCGCGAAGCCATCCGGCTTATCGCTGATCTTACGTCCAGATACGGCTACTACTCCGAAGGAGAAAGCTTCTCCATTGCCGACAAGGATGAGGTTTGGGTTATGGACCTTATAGGCAAAGGCAACTTCGGCAAGGGCATAGTTTATGTGGCCCGCAGGGTGCCTGACGGCTATATCTGCGCGCACGCCAACCAGGCCCGCATCACCACCTTCCCCCTTGACAAGCCGCAGGAGTGCATATATTCTCCCGATGTCATTTCCTTCGCCCGCGAAAGAGGGTACTTCAGCGGAAGCGATTCTGAGTTCAGCTTTGCAGACGCCTATGCTCCTCTGGATTTCACCGCCATGCGCGGTTGTGAGGCAAGGGCCTGGAGCGCCTTCAACATATTGTGCGACGGCCAGTTCACCTTCCTCGACGAGAATGGAGCCGAGGTGACGCGCCCTGCGATGGATTACGTGGAGTATGCTCTGGGACACGACAAAAGCAAGCGTTTCCCCCTCTTTGTGAAGCCTTCGCGCAAGTTGACAGTGGCTGATGTGGCCAAGGTTATGAGGGATCATTATGAAGGAACTCCCATGGATATGACCACAGACATAGGAGCGGGAGGTAACCGTCTTCCTTACCGTTGGCGTCCTATGACCTTCAAGGTGGGGGACAAGACTTATATGAATGAGCGCGCCATAGCCACCCAACAGACCGCCTTCTGGTTTGTGGCTCAGAGCCGCCCTGAACTGCCTGACCCCGTGGGCGCCGTGATATGGTTCGGCTGCGACGATGCCGCCACTTCCTACCTTACTCCCATTTATGCAGCCGTCAGGCAGGCTCCTCTGAGCTTCCGTGAGGGCAACGGGGATATGCTGACATATTCTCCCACCTCCGCCTTCTGGATGTGCAACCGTGTGGCAAACGCCTGCTACAAGGCATACGACCTGATGGCCCCGACCGTTCAGGCAAAGGCTCTTGCCTGGGAGGCTTCCTGCGTGGATTCGCTCGCAAGATGGGACGCCGAGGCCCTTGCAATGTACGATGAATTTGTGAAGAAACATCCCGTCAGGGGCAGAAAAGCCCTTGCCTACAGCGCTCCCGAGTGTGTGCGCGATTATCTCACACAGGTGTCCCTCGCCGCTGCGGACGAGATTTTCCGTCAGTGGACAAATCTTGAAATTTTCCTGTTGCTGAAATTTGTGGATGGCAATGTGAAGGCCCAGAATCCGGACGGAACCTGGGTTACGAATGGTTACGGGAATATGCCCGCCAAGATTAGCCAGCCCGGCTATAGCGAGAAATGGAAAGAAGCTGTGGCAAGAGATAATGGAGATATTTTGGAAGTTAAAAAATAATTTGTATATTTGCAGCCCCAAATTTTGGGAGTAATATAAACTTAGTATTAACAAACAAAATGCCTACAATTCAACAATTAGTTCGCAAAGGCCGTGAAACTCTTGAGGTAAAGAGCAAATCACGTGCTTTGGATGCTTGTCCTCAGAGGCGTGGCGTATGCGTGAGGGTTTACACAACAACCCCCAAGAAACCTAACTCAGCAATGCGTAAGGTTGCCCGTGTACGTCTGACCAATTCCAAAGAGGTCAACGCTTACATCCCCGGCGAGGGCCACAATCTTCAGGAGCACAGCATCGTGCTGGTTCGCGGAGGTCGTGTGAAGGATCTTCCCGGTGTGCGTTACCACATTCTTAGAGGCGCTTTGGATACAGCCGGTGTGGACGGACGTCTTCAGTCCCGCTCACTTTATGGCGCAAAGAGACCCAAGGCCAAGAAGAAGTAAGCATCCGCAATTATCACCTTTTAATTATTTACAAAAATGAGAAAATCGAAGCCTAAGAAGAGGATTCTACTTCCTGATCCCAAGTTTCATGATGTTGAGGTAACTCGCTTCGTGAACAACTTGATGTTGCAGGGTAAGAAGAGTATCGCGTATTCTATTTTTTACGATGCCATTGACATGGTAGGCGAGAAGATGAAAGATTCTGACAAGGCTCCTCTGGATATCTGGAAACAGGCGCTGGAGAACGCGACACCTCAGGTTGAGGTAAAGTCGCGCCGTATCGGTGGCGCCAACTTCCAAGTGCCTATGGAGGTGCGCCCCGAGAGGAAAGTATCCCTTTCGATGAAGAACCTCATCGCATTCGCTCGCAAGCGTTCCGCACACTCCATGGCAGAAAAGCTTTGCGCAGAGATTATGGCCGCATACAACAATGAGGGCGGCGCAGTTAAGCGTAAAGAAGAAATGCACAGAATGGCCGAAGCCAACAAGGCTTTTGCACACTTCCGTTTCTAATCGAGGATGAAAGATGGCAAGAGATCTTAAATTCACCAGGAACATCGGTATCATGGCCCACATTGATGCGGGCAAGACCACTACTTCGGAGCGTATCCTGTATTACACCGGAAAGACTCACAAAATCGGTGAGGTTCACGAAGGTGCAGCCACTATGGACTGGATGGTACAGGAGCAGGAGCGCGGTATTACCATTACATCCGCCGCCACAACCGCTTTCTGGAAGTACAATGGCCACCAGTATCAGATCAACTTGATTGACACCCCGGGTCACGTGGACTTCACCGTTGAGGTGGAGCGTTCGCTCCGTGTGCTTGACGGTACCGTTGCTACCTTCTGTGCAGTAGGTCGTGTGCAGCCCCAGTCAGAGACTGTGTGGCGTCAGGCCGACAAATATGGTGTGCCTAAAATTGCCTATGTGAACAAGATGGACCGTGTGGGCGCTGACTTCCTTGCAGTGATTGAGGAAATCGGTACCAAACTCGGAGCCCGTGCAGTGCCCCTCTGCCTGCCTATCGGTGCAGAGGATAAGTTTCAGGGAATTGTCGACCTGATTACAAAGAAGGCAATTGTATATGACAATACTGACAATCTTGTGAACTACACCATCCAGGACGTTCCCGCCAATATGGTTGCCGACGTCGATATGTGGAGGGAGAAACTCGTGGAGGCTGCTGCCGAGTACGACGAATCCCTTATGGAGAAGTTCTTCGAAGACCCCGATTCCATCACGGAGGAGGAGCTCGTTGCCGCTCTCCGCAAAGCCACCATCGATATGGCCATCGTTCCTGCATGCTGCGGTTCTTCATTCAAGAACAAAGGCGT
>JAEDMF010000204.1 GCA_016303175.1 Bacteroidales bacterium | reverse complement strand
CTTCAGGACCCATTCCCTTGCCCTGGTCGCTGACCGTTAATGAGAAATTGTTGCCGGTACTGTTTGATGACAGAAGCACATCTGTACCCTTTGCGGAGAATTTTATGGCATTGGAGAGCAGATTGCCCACTATCTGTCTGATATAGTCCGGAATGAAATCCATCTCCAATTCTTTCTCGGCAGGGGCGTAGATGATGCGAATCTCTTTGGACCTGGCATAAGCCTGATGGCTCTCGCATATCATCCTTATGTAGCCCACGATGTCGCCCCGACTGTATTCAGGGCTGTTGTTTGTGCCCGAGGTGAGTTTTGCTATGTCCAGAATCTGGTTGATGAGGCTGAGCAGGCTTTTCTGGTGACGGATGATGTCCTGGGCATCCCGGTGGTAGGGGCTTTCTGCCGGCGTGCCCTTAAGTATATGGTCCGCAGCAGAATGGATGACGGTCAGAGGAGTGCGGAACTCGTGGGTGATGTTAGTGAAGAATGAACTCTTCATAGTCTCCATTTCCCTGGCCATTCTCTGGTTCCTGCCCCTCAGTATCAGCGACCATACGAGTATGCCTATGGCAAGGAATGCCAGTAAAACTCCAAGGGCAAGTATGGAGGTGATTTTCTTCTGTGCTTCCCTCTGAATGCTCCAGTTGCGGTTGATGGTGTCGATTTCAGCTTGTTTCTTTTCCTTTTCGTACTGTATCCGGACTCGCTGAATGTTGGAATGAGCTGTTTCGCTGGCGAGGCTGTCGGCATATTCCCGGCTTTTGATATAGGCCTCAAGGGCTTTTTTGCTATGTCCCGTGCTTTCTTCGAGCAGGTATTCCTGCCTGTACACTTCGGCAAGGTGTTCCCGGGAGTTGATTTTGTGGGCAGCTGCCTTGGAGGTGTTGAGGTATTTGCGGGCTTCTGTCCAGTTCTTCCTGGCAATGTTTACGCGGGAGAGGGAAAGGGCGGATTCGAGGGCGTGCCAGATGTCGCTCTGTCCGTTCATCAGGTCGTATGCGATTTTGTATTCTGCTATTGCCTTGTCATAGTTGCCTTCTTCTTCCCAGATTCTCCCGAAATGTGAGCGGCAGAGGGAAATTCCCAGCTTGGAATTGGCTTTCTCGTTGAATTCTAATGATTTGCCATAATAGATCAGTGCTGAGTCTTTTTGCCCTCTTTCTTCCATTATGGCTCCGATATTGGCGTAGTTGATGGCTTGTCCGAGTGCGCTCCCGAGGCTCTGTTCACCCTTGAGGGCCATTCTGAAGATGCTGTCCGCTTGTTCGAGGTCTCCGAGTGTGAGCAGGACGTTGCCTATGCCGTTGAGTGAGACTACCCTGTTTTTGACTGCGGTCTTGGAGGTCTTGTCGGAATAGAGGTCGGAGCAGGTGAGTGCTTTGTAGTGAAAGGTGGAGGCATCTTCGAGTATGCCCATACGGCGGAAGTCGGTGCCTATGTTGTTGAGCGCCTGGATAATCTGGATGGTGTCGCAGCATTCCTCGGCGACTTTGAGCCCGCGTTTGTGAGCATCAAGGGCATCCCCGAAGCGGCTTGCGTCACGGAGACAGCGTCCGAGTTCGCGGCAGGCGGCTATTTCTCCGTAGCTGTTGCCTTCAGAGGAAAAACGGTTCATCAGGACTTGCAGGGAATCGATGTTGCGGTTGGCATATACAAGGCTGTCGCTTTCTGTTCTCAACTTTTGTTCATCTACAGGTTGTATGCTGGTTCTTGTGCAAGCGGAAGCGGCAATTGCCAAGATTATCCACAATAATATTTTGATTCTCATCTTGTCTGCAAATTTGTTTCAGGCCGTTCCTCGAAGGTTTCTTCTTGGAGTGCAACTTCACTGCAAAATTAAAAACATTTTTTTGTACCTTCGCGGAGGTTTTACAAAATTGAAGAATATTTGAGTCTATTAAGTGAATCTGACTTATGCAGAGTATTCGAGAGATTTACAGAGTAGGGAAGGGGCCGTCCAGCAGCCATACTATGGGACCGAATGAGGCTTGCAGGGTATATCTGCAGCATCACCCACAGGCTGAGGCCTTCAAAGTGGTTTTGTACGGT
This sequence comes from Bacteroidales bacterium, assembly GCA_016303175.1. Taxonomy (GTDB): domain Bacteria; phylum Bacteroidota; class Bacteroidia; order Bacteroidales; family UBA932; genus Cryptobacteroides. Next base: position 390 of record JAEDMF010000204.1, on the reverse strand, counting down.
TCTTTGGCTGCAACAGGTAAGGGACACCTTACGGATGTGGCTGTGAATGAGGCTCTTGGGGCCGTTGGTCCGGTGGAGATAGAATGGCAGCCTAAAGTTTTTCTGCCTCATCATCCAAACGCGATAAGCATCGCCACAGTTGCCCCGGACGGGTCGGTGTCTGACGAATGGACATTCTACAGCGTGGGAGGCGGAGCAATAGAATGCGACCAGCTGCCTTCCGTGCAGGCTCCGGACATCTATCCTTTGAACACTATGACGGAATTGCTGAACTGGTGCAATGCCAACGGCAAGTCCTATTGGGAATATGTCTATGAGATTGAGGGACAGGAGATTGAGGATTTTCTCTCTGAAATCTGGACCCGTATGCAGGAGTCAATCCAGAACGGT
>JAEDMF010000041.1 GCA_016303175.1 Bacteroidales bacterium | reverse complement strand
CCCGCCCGCAATGTCACTCCGGTCATTTTCCAGCATATAAAGGTCCACAGCGGCTGAAATCCCGTCGGCAGTCATATGGTTGAGGGCCGCCAATTGCGTTTCATTCAAGGTGAAACCAGTTGCAAAAAACTCGTCGGACCTGCCCCGGGACCATACGGACACTGATTTCGGGCAATTCCCTATCCTTAACTTCACTGCACGGAAATCCACATCCTTGTTGAGTTTGCTTCGGTCTATTCTGACCGACAGTTTGCTCATAAGGTGACTGACGTGTAACCGGACGGGTTCGCCCCCTTCCACTATGACATTTTCTGCGCAGCCGCTCATAGGCATGCCGTGGGAATAGCTGTCCGGGTAGCTCATATAGTGTTTAATGTCGTATATGCTGCGTCCCTGAAGGTGGCCGCAGTCGTAGCCGGCATTGCAGTATGCGTAGAAAGAATAAGTTTTTCCCTTGAGCAGACGCAATGTAACCCTGCTCCCTCCTCCGGCAGTAAGGAAACTGTGGTGTTCTTCCAGACCGAACGAGTCCATTACATACAGATTGATGTCGGATATCAGTTTTTCGTCCGGAAGTATGGCTTTGGTTCCTTCCGGGCATATTTCAACTACCGTTTCCGTGTAAGCGACTTCTTTTTGGCAGGCAAGTGCGCATCCGCAGGCAATCAAAACCGCCAATACCCTTCCGTGATATTTAGTAATCAATGATTTCATCTTCTTCCTCCTTCCAATCATCCAGAACAATTTGAAGCTGTTGCGCGCATTTGCCGGCTGCAATATCCGGCTCCGGCCATCCCGCTCGGGTGAGAGTTATGTCGAATATGTAGCAGTGCCCTCTTTCGACCTTGCCGTTGCCCACATCGAAACTCCAATAGCAGGTATTTCCTGCCAATTGGCCTTCTACAACCAGTCTTGTGGTATTCTGCCCCAGAGCATCCCCGCCCTGACCGGGGTAGCAGTAGAGTTCCGCCCCTTCAGCCTTGTCGCTCAGCAGCAGGGATGGGTTGCGCATGGATGCGAGTGAGGCTGCGTCCAATTTGCCCTGATTGAGCACATCCCTGCTGTTTGCATCATCCCCCGGCAGAAGGGGACACAGTCCGTTCACGTTTATCAGGTATGCCCGTGCATTTTTGAGCTGTTCTTTTCCATAATCCGTACCCGAGAAGTCAACGCGCAAACTTCTCAATATAACCTTAGCCATAAGCGGAGTCAGTTCAATACTGTAATTCCCGGCTCCGCCGGCATCGAAATCAATCACTCCGCACAACACCGGCGACCCGGAGTCCTCCTCTGTAAGAGAACAATGCAGTTCCGACAGATTCTCCATAGACAGCACATAGGTATAGTCCAGCTTATCGTCCGGCAAGCCTCCCGTCAATACTGCTGTCTTCTCGCCGGAACGGGAGATGAGCCTTGCCTGTCCCGAGTCTTGGTTTCCGAGGCTTCCGCAAGAGTCAAGCAGCCCGTCCTTCCTGTTGAATATATAATAATTGACAGTTGTTTCTTCTAAAGAGACAGCCCGGCTCGTGATAGCAAGCAAGTGAGTAAGAAAGGGGGGCAGGACTGTCTCTTTTGACGTACACGACAGAGCCGTCACAGACAGAATTGCCGTTAGTCCACAGAAGCGGAAGATGTGAGGGTCCTTATTCATCGTGTATCGTTCAACGCTGCGAAAGTAAGTTCAATATTTTTATACTCCAAGTCTTGACCCCGCTTCCAATGCAGGTTTTGCTTTTTTTTATGCTTTTTGTTTTTTTTTATCATTTTTCACCTGATTATCCCTAACTTCGTGTGACAAAATGTGACAAAGTGTGACGAAAATTCTTTGTTTTTTTGAAGAGATGAGGAATGTCAATAAGACATAAATAAGGTGTAACTTGCGAAACTTGAGTGAAGAATAAATTATGCTGATAGTAATTGAGGGACTTGATGGAGCCGGAAAATCCACGCAGGTCAGAAAGATGAAGGAGTATCTAAGTGCGAAAACGGGCAGTCTGAAGTACATCCATTTCCCGAGGTATGATGCGCCTGTGTATGGTAAGCTGATAAGCAGTTATCTCAAAGGCGATTTCGGGTCCATAGCCCAGGTCCATCCCAATCTCGTTGCTCTGCTCTTTGCTGAGGACCGCCACGGAGCCGCGCCGGAGCTGTCATCGGCGCTTCAGGAAGGCAAGACCGTGCTGCTGGATCGCTATGTATATTCCAACATCGCATATCAATGCGCCAAGCTTTCCTGCGAGCAGGAGCGTTCAGCCTTGCGCGATTGGATATTTGATACGGAGTACAATTGTTTCGGCATTCCCAAACCCGACCTCAACATCTTTTTAGATGTGCCTCTCTCATTTGTGGAGAAGAAACTTTCGGGAGACAGGGGAGGCGCTGACAGGGCTTATCTGGAAGGCAGTCACGATATTCACGAGGCAGACATCAATTTTCAAAGAGATGTAAGATCCTTGTATCTCAGCCAATGCAGTCTGGATTCTTCCTTCATTAGGGTGGATTGTTCTGATGAATGGGGCAATATGTTGGCTCCCGATGTCATTTTCGGCAAATTGCGCAAACTGGTTGACGAAAAACTGTAGGATGAAAAGTTTGAGACGCTATGCGGCCTGGCTGCTCGGGCTCGTATTTTTCCTGTCCGGTATGGCAAAACTTTCGGATCCCGTTGGGACAGGACTCATTTTCGAGTCATATCTGAAATTTTTCCATATTACGTTTCTCATGTCCCTTGCCAAGGCCTTGGGCTTTGTGCTGTCGCTCTGCGAGACTGTAGTAGGAATTGCCCTCCTTACCGGTGTATGGCGCAGGGTCGTTGCGTGGATAACTTCCGTAATGACCGTTTTCTTTACTCTTATCAGTCTTGCCCTGCTCATTTTCAATCCGGATATGGACTGCGGCTGTTTCGGCCAGTTGGTGCATCTTACCCACACTCAGACTTTCGTAAAGAATATAGTCCTTCTGTTGCTGTGCGCCGCGTCTTTCCTGCCGCCGGACAAAACAACCGGAGCAAAAGTCAGGAGATATGTGAGTTTTGCGCTTGCTTCGGCAATGGCACTTGCCTTCGGTGTTGTATTTTTGAACATTAATCCTCTGACGGACAATATGGACTACAAAGCTTCCACAAATCTAATCGAAGAGGGCAAGGCACCGCAGGATTCTGATTATAAGACACTTACCCTGCTTGATGAATATGGCGCGGATTGCTCGTATCTTCTGCTTGAAGGCCCGGTTGCCGTAGTTTCGGTCTATGATCCGCAGAAACTTTCTGCCCGGAAGCTTTCCCGCCTCGCTTCTTTTGCCCAGGATGCTTTGAATGCCGGTTATACTCCGGTACTGCTTTCCTCAGACGCCTTGCAGGTGCCTGGACTTGAGACTTATTATGCCGACCGTCGGGTGCTCTTGAGCCTTAACCGCACCAATGGAGGCTACACTTATATCGATGATGGCTATATAGTCTGCAAGAAGAGCCACTATCCGTCATATGAGGAAATGGAACAGGAGCAGTCCCTTGCGGCGGAAGAACTTTGTGTCAAGCTTTCTTCCCACCGGACCATAGCCATTCAGCTCATAGGTCTGGCCTTTGCCGCAGTACTGCTCCTGCTGTAACAGGCGCCGCTCCATTTCTGAAGCGGCACGTTTATTAAAGCGTTCTCTTTATCTCAACAATCTGGTAGGCTTCCACAACGTCGCCGACTTTGATATCGTTGAAGTTCGCGATATTCAGACCGCAGTCCATACCTGTGAGAACTTCCTTCACATCGTCCTTGAATCTCTTGAGTGAGCCGAGCTCGCCCGTGTAGATTACAATGCCGTCGCGAATGACGCGGACTTTGCTGGCACGCAGAATCTTGCCGTCCTTGACAACGCAGCCTGCAATTGTGCCGACCTTGGAAATCTTGAAGGTCTCCTTGACCTCGGCAGTTCCGAGTATTTCTTCTTTCTCCTCGGGGGCAAGCATACCTTCGATACCGCTCTTGATTTCGTTGATAGCATCGTAGATGACACTGTAGAGACGGATTTCGATTTCCTCCTTCTCAGCCAGACGTCGGGCTTCGGAACTGGGACGTACCTGGAAGCCTATGATTACAGCGTCTGAAGCGGCTGCAAGCAGTACGTCGCTCTCGGAAATGGCACCTACGGCTTTGTGGATGACGTTTACGACCACTTCCTCGTTGCCAAGCTTGATGAGGGAGTCGGACAAAGCCTCGATTGAGCCGTCCACATCACCTTTGACAATGATGTTGAGCTCCTTGAAGTTGCCGATGGCAATACGGCGCGCAAGGTCGTCCAGGGTGGTGTGCTTTTGGGTTTTGATGCCCTGGATGCGGAGCAGCTGCTCGCGTTTGGTGGCAATATCCTTGGCCTCGTGTTCGTCTGCCATTACATTGAAGGTCTCGCCTGCGGTGGGTGCGCCGTTGAGGCCGAGCACCGATACGGGCACTGCGGGTCCCGCTTCATTCACTTTCTGTCCACGCTCGTTGAACATGGCTTTGACGCGACCTGTGTACGGACCGGACAACATTACGTCTCCAACCCTGAGGGTACCGCTTTGTACGAGGACTGTTGCAAGGTAGCCACGACCCTTGTCCAGGGAGGATTCTATGATTGCGCCGCTGGCCCTCTTGTTGGGATTAGCCTTCAAATCGAGCAATTCTGCCTCCAGAAGCACCTTTTCAAGCAGTTTGTCCACATTGAGACCGCTCTTGGCGGAGATTTCCTGGCACTGGTATTTGCCGCCCCAGTCTTCCACGAGTATGTTCATTGCGGAGAGCTGTTCGCGAATTTTGTCGGGATTGGCTCCTGCCTTGTCAATTTTGTTGATTGCAAAAACCATTGGTACGCCGGCCGCCTGGGCGTGGTTGATGGCCTCTACTGTCTGGGGCATTATGGCGTCGTCGGCAGCGATGATGATGATGGCAAGGTCCGTCATCTTTGCACCTCTGGCACGCATCGCGGTAAAGGCTTCGTGGCCCGGGGTGTCAAGGAAGGTGATTTTCTGGCCGTCGGGCATTTCCACGTGGTATGCGCCGATGTGCTGAGTGATGCCGCCGGCCTCACCTGCTATTACGTTGGCCTTGCGGATGTAGTCCAACAGGGAGGTTTTGCCGTGGTCCACATGTCCCATTACGGTGATGACGGGAGGACGTGGAGTCAAATCTTCGGGTCTGTCCGCCTCCTCGGCCTCTTCTATGGCTTCGTTGATGGAAGCCGTTACAAAGTCGATTTTGTAACCGAATTCTTCCGCCACCATTACCAGATACTCTGCGTCGAGACGTTGGTTGATGGATACCATCAGCCCCAGATTCATACATACACCGATTACTTTCGTGACGGGTACGTTCATCAGGGTTGCGAGGTCGTTTACAGTCACGAACTCAGTTACTTTCAAGGTCTTGTTCTCCGCTGCGGCCATTTCCATCTCTTCCTGCATCTTCTCTGCCACTGCGTCGCGTTTTTCCTTGCGGTATTTCGCTCCGAAGTTGTTCTTGCCCTTGCCTTCGTTCATACGGGCGTAGGTCTCCTTGATTTGCTTCTGGATTTCCTTCTGCTGCTCTTCAAGTTCGGCCTGGCTCAGCTGGGGAGCAAAGCGGTTGTTGTTTTTGTTGTTCTTGTTCTTCTTGTTGTTGCCGACGTTTTCGTTCCTACGCTCTTTTTTGTGGTTGTTGGAGGCATCTACCTTTGTAACATCCACTTTCTGGGAGCCTCCCTGAATGCGCTCGCGCTTTTTGTTCTTGTCCTTGGGCGCACTCTGGAACTTGGACAGGTCGATTTTGTCTATAACCTTGGGACCGGCAAGTTTCTGGGCAGAGCTTGCGAACGTGGCAGCCTTGGGAGCCTCCGGAGCCTCATGAGTCTCTGGAATCTCTGGAGCCTCTAGAGTCGCGGTTGCGGACTCAGCAGCAGTCTCGGCTTCCTTTTCAGGCTTTGCGCTCTGCTGTGCTTCCACGGCCTTCTCCTCTGCGGGCTGCGCCGCTTCCTTGACAGAATCAGCTTCTTTTGCCGGGCTCTTTGCGGAAGCAGGTTCAGTGGCAGGTGCCGGGGCAGGCTCTGCTGCTTTCGTCGGGGCGCTCTTCGGCTTGTCAAGCTCTATTTTGTCAATGATCTTGGGGCCAAAAGGGATTTCTTTCTCCTTTTTGACTTCTTTCTCCTCCTTGGGCCTTTCTTCCTCTTTCGGACTCTCTTCCTTCTTGGCAGGAGCTGCGGACACGATGTTGGTTTTGATGATTATGGCGGGCTCCACTTCCTCTTCTTCGACAACGGCTTCTTTCTTCCTGCCGCCGTCAATCATCTCCTTGATTTTGGTGCCTACCTTTTCGGCTTCTTCCTTGGCTTTGAGGTCGGAACCGAATTTCATCTCGATTTTCGGGAGATATTCGTCAGAAACTTTGGCGTTGGGATTGTTCTCCACTTGCACATTCTGACTCAAAAGAAAATCCACCAGCGTACTGGTGCCTATGCCGAATTGTTTGGCTAATTTGCTTAATCTGATTTCTGCCATATTCAATACCCCGTGTTAAATTAATCTTCAAACTCACTCTTGAGAATCCTGAATACTTCCTCTACCGTCTCGTCCTCGAGGTCGGTGCGCTTGGCGACATCGGCGGGGTCAAGGGCAAGGACATTCTTGGCTGTGTCACAACCGATTGACTGCAGGCGCTCAATTACCCAATCGTCAATTTCGTTGCTGAACTGGCTCAGGAGCACATCCTCTTCCTCCTCTGCGTTATCATTGTCTCTCCAAACCTCGATTTCCCGTTCTACAAGCATCGATGCAAGGCGTATGTTGCAGCCTCCGCGTCCTATGCCTTTCTTCACCTCGTCGGGATGCATATACACCTTGATAGGTTCTTCTGCATTCTTGGGAATTTCGATGCTGGTGATTTTTGCGGGAGCGAGAGCCCTCTGGATGAGCAGGCTGGGATTCGAGGTCCACTGGATGACATCGATGTTCTCATTGCGCAATTCGCGTACTATACCTATAATACGAGTACCCTTCACTCCTATGCAGGCTCCAATCGGATCAATGCGGTCGTCGTAGCTTTCGACGGCAACTTTTGCCCTTTCACCGGGGATGCGCACTACTTTCTTTATAGTTATAAGTCCATCATATATTTCGGGAACTTCCTGCTCGAAGAGTTTTTCAAGGAAGCTGTCGGCCACGCGGGAGAGGGTAATTATAGGTGTGTTGTTGCGCATCTCCACACTTTTGATGATGGCCTTCACACTGTCCTTCTTCTTGAAGTGCTCGCCCGGAATCTGTTCCGACTTGGGCAGGTGGAGCTCGTTCTCCTCTTCATCCAACAGCAGGGACTCTTTGGCCCAGGTCTGATAAACCTCGCCGGTGAAGAGTTCCCCTATCTTTTCCTCGTATTTGGCGCGAACGTTCGCTTTTTCTATATCCATAATGCGGCCCTGAAGATTCTGCTTGAGATTGAGTATGCCCCTGCGGCCGAAATCTGCCAGACTGATTACCTCGGCATAGTCGTCACCCACCTCGAAATCGTCGCCATTCTTGTTCGCCTCCTCCACGCTGATTTGGGTTGTCGGATCTTCCACCACATCCACAACTTCAAGGTTGCGTATGATTTCGCAGTCGCCCTTGTCTATGTTGATAGTGACGTCAAAATTGTCGGCTGTGCCGTAAGTCTTGGCAAGTTGTGCCTTGAACACTTCCACCAGTACACTGGCCATTGTGGCGCGGTCAATCTTCTTCAGGTTCTTGAACTCTGAAAATGCGTCTTTCAATGCTGTCTTTTCCATTTTAGAATTCTATGTGATATTTTACTTTATTGATTTCATTTGCTTTGTAAACTGTTCCGTCCACATCCACGTCCCCATCGTTGTATGCGCGTAGGGTGCCCGTAAGCTTCCTGCCGCCCTTAAGCCAGAGTTCCACCTTTTGGCCAACGGCCTTGCGAAACTGGGCAGGATGTTTGAATTCGCCGTCCAACCCGGCAGAACTCATCGTCAGGGAATAATCCTCAACATCCTGGTCGAATGTGGAGGTGAAGAGTCTGTTCAGGACTTCGCAGTCATCTAAGGTGACCGTGCCCTCGTAGGATTCCACGGTGACTGTAATGTCATTGTCCTTGGAAATTTTTACTTCCACCAGAAAAAGCCCGCGTTCATCCAGAGCGGGAGCAAGTGTGTCCTGTATTGCTTTAATGTCCATATTGCAAACTCTTATTACAAAAGAAAAAGAGGACTGACGTCCCCTTTTCTTCATCCAACTCTGCAAAGGTATAAAAAAATCCCCAAAGATGAAATTTTTTCTTAAATTTGCAGTTATGGAATATACGGCAAAACAACTTGCGGAGATACTCGATGGTAAATTGGAGGGAAATGAAGATGTGAAAATATCGGGTTTCTCTCGAATCGAGTCGGGGAAAAGGGGTACCTTATGTTTCTTTGCAAACCCCAAATATGAACAATATGTATATACGACCAACTGCTCTCTGCTCATAGTGAATGAGGATTTTGAGCCTTCTCAGCCCGTGACGCCCACTTTGCTCAGGGTCAAGAATGCCTATGAGGCGGTGGCAAACCTGCTTGAGTACGAGAATGCCCGCAAGCGCACTTTCAGACGCCACAGGGCCCTGTTCAGCCGTGTGCGCTTTTCCGCAAAGCTCGGAAAGAGAGTCTATGTAGGGGATTTTGCCTACATAGGCCGCAAGGCGCGGATAGGAGACTGCACCCGCATCTGCGAACAAGTGTATGTGGGTGACGGCGTAACCATAGGCAACAACTGTATCATATATCCCGGCGTGAAAATCTATCCCGGGATGGTGATAGGCAACAATGTCATAATACACTCTGGGGCGGTCATCGGTGCAGACGGCTTCGGTTTCGCTCCCACTCCGGACGGAAGCTATAAGAAAATCCAGCACAGCGGCAACGTCATCATCGAGGATGATGTGGAGATCGGCGCGAACACGACCATAGACAAGTCCCAGATAGGCAGCACTATAGTGCGCAAGGGCGTCAAACTTGACAATCTCATCCAAATTGCCCACAATGCGGAGATAGGGGAGAATACGGTTATGGCAGCCCAGTGCGGTGTGGCCGGCAGCACCAAGATAGGCCGCAATTGCATGTTCGGAGGCCAGAGCGGCTTTGCAGGTCACATCACCGTGGCTGACGGTACAAAATGTTCGGCCCAGAGCGGTATTCAGAGCAGCGTCAAGCAGGAGGGTTCCACCCTTATGGGCTCGCCCGCCATACCATATTTCAATTATATGCGCAGCTATGCCATATTCAAGGCATCGGGCGTGAAAAAAGATAAGTAATGCAACTTCAGCAAACTCTCAGAAAGTCTTACAAATTCGAAGGCAAGGGCCTTCATACAGGCAGATATGCCACAATGACTTTGAATCCCGCCCCTGTGAATACGGGGATACGCTTTGTACGGACAGATTTGGCCGGTAGGCCTGAAATGGAAGCTCTGGCGGAATATGTCAGCAATACAGCCCGTAGCACCACAATTACCTGCGGCGAATGCAGCGTAGCCACGGTGGAGCATGTCCTTTCGGCCTTGACGGGTCTGGGCATAGACAATGCGATAATAGAAATCAACAATGTGGAAGTGCCCATCCTGGACGGCAGCGCCCTGCCTTATGTAGAGGCTGTTTCCGCCGATGGTCTGAAGGTGCAGACCGAGCCGCGCAAGTTCATCGAACTCAAGGAGGAGGTGGAACTGGTCAATGAGAAGACGGGCTCGGTAGTGCGTTTGACACCCTCCGACCGCCTTTCGTACGACCTTCAGATAGACTTTGATTCCAAGGTCGTGGGCGTGCAGACGGCAAGTTGGGTTCCCCGCTCGACGGACTATGTCAGGGAAGTTGCTCCCTGCAGGACCTTCGTGTTCTTCCACGAGTTGGAGTTTCTTCTGAACAACAACCTTATCAAGGGAGGCGATGTGGACAATGCCATAGTAATCGTGGAGCATCCGGTCAGCCGCGAGCAGATTGACAGGATGGCCGCCCTGTTTAACAAGCCAAGACTCAATATTGACGAGAAAGGTTATCTCAACAACATACGCCTGCACTATCCCAACGAGTGCGCAAGGCACAAACTGCTTGATTTGATAGGCGACCTACGCCTGTGCGGAGGCTTTCTCAAGGCTCGCGTGACAGCCGTGCGCAGTGGCCACACCATCAATACCAATGCCGCAAAGGCAGTACGTGAACTAATTAAATAATCCTGTATATGAATAAAATACATCCCCTTGCCTGTGTGCATCCCAATGCGAAACTCGGCGATAATGTCACTGTCGGTCCTTATGCTTATATAGATGAATTCGTGGAAATAGGCGACGGCACCAATATTCTTCCCCACGCCACAATATTCAATTATGTCAAGCTGGGCAAAGACTGCAATGTCTTTCCCGGAGCCGTCATAGGCGCGGTGCCCCAGGATCTCAAGTTTGATGGAGAGGTGACCTATGTTGAGATAGGCGACCGCGTGAACATACGCGAATGCGCAACCGTCAACAGGGGTACAAAAGCCAGCGGCAAGGGAGTCACCAAGATAGGCAGTGACACTTTGGTTATGTCCTATGCCCACGTGGCCCACGACTGCAATGTGGGAAATCATTGCATCTTGGTCAGTTACGTAGGCATAGCCGGCGAGACTGACGTTGCCGACTGGGCCATCATCGGTGGAGGCACGGTTGTACATCAGTTCTCCCACATCGGTACTCATGCTATGGTGGGTGGAGCATCCAAGGTCAACAAGGACGTTCCTCCCTACACTCTTGTCGGTCGCGACCCTCTGTCCTACGCCGGCATCAACATAGTGGGCCTGCGCAGAAGAGGCTTCAGCGCCGAACAGATTCGCAACATCAAGGATATGTACGACATTATCTACAATTCCGGAATGAATGTGTCGGATGCTTGCGAGAAAATTGAGGCCGGTTTCCCCCAGAGCGACGAAAGGGATACCATACTCAGCTTCATCCGCAGCAGCAAACGCGGAATTGTACGCGGCCCTCAGGAGAGTAACGTACCCAAAGGTATGATAGAGTAGTGCCCAAGGTCCTGCAGATAGCATATTTCCCGCCGATATCCTACTTCTCCCTTCTTTCGGAGGGAGATGTTTTGTTGGAGGCGCACGAGAATTACCAGAAACAATCCTGGCGCAACCGTTGCCTAATCCCGACGGCAAATGGTCCCGAAGCTCTTCAGGTGCCTGTACAACATTCTGGCGGAAGCATAAGCCATCCCATACGCTCTGTACTTGTGGATTATTCGCGGCCTTGGATGGAACGCCACAAAAGAGCCATTGATTCTGCCTATCGCTCTTCGGCTTGGTTCGAATATTACAGGGATGAGCTTTATGCGCTGATGGACCTCAAGCCTGACTCCTTGTGGGATTTGGACAACAGCATCCTCGAATTCTTTTTGAAGAAGCTACACCTCGGTATGCCCGGCCTCACCGGACAATATACTGGGGCCGCCCTCGATCTTTCTCCCAAAAGGCCTGACACCTTCTATGTGGAGAAGCCATATTTTCAGGTATTTTCCGCACGGCACGGTTTCCTTCCCAATATGAGCATTATGGACTTGCTTTTCAATGAGGGGCCCTCAGCCGCGGATTTTCTGTAGCGTTCCTTAAGTTCTCAAGTCAGTGCAAATCAGAAAAAACTCCCGGCGCTGTTTCCAGTCCGGGAGTTTTTCCATTGTTAGGAATTTTTTTGAGAATTCCTTAGTGGACTTATTCCTCTGTCTTCTCCTCAACGGCTTTTTTGCCAACCTTTGAAATGGTCACGTCGAAGATGAGCGTGCTGTTGGGTCCGATCTTGGGACCTGCACCCCTCTCGCCATAGCCCAGCTCTGAGGGAACGTAGAGGATGATGTGGCCACCCTCGCCTACGAGCTGCATACCTTCTGTCCAGGCGGGAATCACACGGTCAAGAGTGAACTGTACGTCACTGTCAGCAGAATCAAATTCGCTGCCGTCGATGAGAGTACCTTTGTACTGGCACCAAACCGTGTCGGTCGCTGCGGCCTTAACCTCGTTACCGTCCTCGATAATCTGGTAGAGCAGACCGCTCTCAGTCTTGATGATACCGTCCTTCTTGGCTATCTTTTCAAGGTAAGCTTTGCCCTCGGCTGCGTTTACGGCTGCCTTGTATTCAGTCCTTTTAGCGATGAAGTTGTTGAATACCTCGTTCATCATATCGGGACTGATCTTGAATGATGCGTTGAACTCTTCGGAACCCATATTGCCTGTGGCGTTGATGAAGTCCTGCATGCCTTTCTTGACTTGAATCATATTGATGTCGGAGAGGCGGTCTGCGAAATTGTTGGCTGTGATGAAGTAGCCGAAGTTCACACCCA
>JAEDMF010000040.1 GCA_016303175.1 Bacteroidales bacterium | reverse complement strand
GACCGACTTTAGACACAGTTGTCACACTGCTGCCTGCTCCTGTTGCGAAATCCATCGCAGCCAGCATCATAAGTCCGCTTAAGATTCTGAGTATCATAATATTCACAGTTTTTCTTGCCTAAATTACTTGACAATGGTGGATTCCTTCAGTCCAAGGAAGTACAGAATGCCTTCGAGGCCTATGGTGCTAATGCTTTGGCGGGCATTCTCCTTGACCTTCGGCTTTGCGTGATATGCAATGCCCAAACCAGCCAGGTTCAACATAGGAAGGTCATTGGCACCGTCTCCTACAGCCACTGCCTGCTCCAGCTGAATATTCTCCATACTGCACAGGAAACGCAGAAGTTCGGCCTTGCGTTTGCCGTCCACGATTTCTCCCTTGTAGCGTCCCGTCAGTTTGCCGTCCTCTATTTCCAACTCATTGGCATATACGAAATCGAAGCCGAATTTGCGCTGGAGATACTTTCCGAAATAAGTGAAACCGCCGCTGAGTATGGCCGTTTTGTAACCTACTTGTTTGAGTACGCTCATCATTCTTTCCAGACCTTCGTTGTAGGGGAGGTGTTCCGCGATATCCTGCATCACATTCTCGTCCAAGCCCTTGAGCATTGCAACTCTGCGTGTGAAACTCTCGCGGAAGTCAATTTCGCCGCGCATTGCGCTCTCCGTAATGGCCGCCACCTGGTCTCCCACGCCTGCCCTTTTTGCCAGCTCGTCAATTACTTCGGTGCCTATGAGAGTTGAGTCCATATCGAAGCAGATAAGTCTGCGGCTGCGCCTGTAGATATTGTCCGTCTGGAAAGAAATGTCCATCTGAGTGCCGGAAATGTTCATCAAATCGTGCTGGAAGGCCGCTCTCTGTTCTGCGTTCATCGAACCACGCACCGAAAACTCGATTGAGGATTTGGTGTATTGCTCCTTGCTTTCGAGGGGAACCCTTCCGCTGAGGCGTTTGATTGCATCAATATTGAGGTTGTATTCCTTTATGATAGAGGCAACTGCGGATATTTCCTCGGCTGTGATTTCTCTTCCGAGCACAGTCACTATGTAGCGGTTTTTGCCCTGGCGGAGCACCCACGCATTATAGTCCTCAATAGAGATAGGAGTAAATCTTATCTGCAATCCAAGTTCGGAGCATTTGAACATCAGATCCTTCATTATGAAGCCTGATTTCTCCGTCGTCGTCTCTATCAGAAGTCCGAAGGCCAGACTGTTGTGAATGTTTGCCTGCCCTATATCAAGAATGGTGGTCTCGTACTTGGACAGAATCTGCGTGAACTGTGTAGTCAATCCAGGCCTGTCCTCTCCGGAGATGTTGATTTGGATAATCTCTATATCCCTCATATTGTCAATGTGTTATGAAATTGCGGATTTCTAGAATAAATCTATTCCGTTAGCGGCACACTCCTGCCTCATATCTTCCGGCCAGATACTGCTCTGTACCTCACCGATGTGGGCCTTGCGTAGCAGGAACATACAGAGACGGCTCTGGCCTATGCCTCCGCCTATGGTCTGCACCAACTGGCCTGAAAGCAATGCCTTGTGAAAATCGAGCTCTTTCTTGTATTGCTGGCCACAGACTTCAAGTTGGTATTCCAGGGCCGCCTGGTCCACTCTCACACCCATCGAACTGATTTCGAAAGCGCTTTGGAGTATGGGATTCCACAGCAGCAGATCTCCGTTCAGGCCTTTGTAGCCGTCCGCATTGACGGTGCTCCAATCATCGTAGTCGGCAGCTCGCGAGTCGTGTGCCTTGCCATTGGACAGGGGAGAGCCTATTCCTATAATAAATACGGCCTTGTATCGTTTTGCTATTTTGTTTTCCCTTTCCTTGGGGCTCATATTTGGGTACATCCTGAGCAACTCTTCGCTGTGGATGAAGGTGATTTCTTCGGGCAGAATCGGTCTGATTTGGGGGAATTCCACAAATATGAGGTTCTCTGTAACCTTGATGGCTTCGTATATGCGTCGTACGGTGATTTTGAGAGTGTCCAGCGTGCGTTCTTCAGGAAGAATTACTTTTTCCCAGTCCCATTGGTCCACATAGATGCTGTGTATGTTGTCAAGGCTTTCGTCAGGACGGAGCGCGTTCATATCGGTGTAGATGCCCCTGCCTGGGCTCACGTGCATTTGCGTGAGTTTCAGCCTTTTCCACTTTGCGAGCGAATGAACGACCTCTGCCGGGGCTTCTTCCATATCCTTGATGGGGAAGGTGACAGGCCTTTCCACCCCGTTCAAATCATCATTTATGCCGGTGCCCTTCATTACCACCATAGGCGCTGTAACCCTGAGTAGCGACAGTTGCGCCGCAAGGTTGGTCTGGAACATGTCCTTAACCATCTTGATGGCTTTTTCAGTGGTCTCCTGATTGCCGAGCCTGTTTCTGTAAGATTTCGGCAGATATAGTTTTCCCATAGTTATACGAAATTGCTTATGTCTTTTCCTCCTTCAAGCATTTCCCGCAGTTGGGTAGATGATATGTCAACCAGCGGGGCTTGTTTCAATAGTTTGATTTTCAGTGCTTTGTGCTCTTTGCCGAGTCGCAGTTCCTCTTCGCGATGCTGTTGTTTGAGGACAGCGCAGTCATGCTCGATATCTCTTCCGCTGCGTGGATAGACAACGACCCCGTACTGAGTCAGTATTCGTTTCCCCTCCTTCCACAACGGCAGTTCGTGCAGGTTGTCTCCTCCCACCGCGAGTGTGAAACTGTTTTGCGGTTCCCGTTTCTGCAGGGCGTCCAAGGTCCTTATGGTGTATGACGGAGCCTCCATTTTGAGTTCGATGTCGTCCACTTTCACCCTTGAGCCGAAGCCGTGTTCCTCAATGCTCCGGCAAGCCGCTTCATAGCGCTTTTCTCCCGAATCGGCCAGACTGCTGTCCTTGAATGGATTCTGCGGAGATACTATAAGGTAAACCATATCGTAACCGCCTTCGTCCAATAAATAACGTAATACGGACAGGTGCCCTATATGCATAGGGTTGAAACTGCCCGTATATACTGCAATGTTCATTGTCTTGGTGTCGTGCTTTTGGAATATCACCATTCCGGCCTTGTCCAATCGCGGAGCGTGTTTATCTTACTTGAGAGCATCTCCATTCATGGACACAAGGAATTCGGCGTTGTCTCTTGTTTTTTCGAGGCGTGTCTTGAGGAATTCCATTGCTTCGGTGCTGGTCATATCTGCCAGATAGGTGCGCAGTACCCACATTCTGCCCAAGATATCGCTCGGGTAGAGCAGGTCGTCGCGACGGGTGCTGCTCAGGGTGACGTCCACTGCCGGGAAAATACGCTTGTTTGCAAGTTTTCTGTCCAGTTGGAGTTCCATATTGCCCGTGCCCTTGAATTCCTCGAATATGACGTCATCCATTTTGGAGCCGGTCTCGGTGAGGGCAGTGGCCAGTATAGTGAGCGAACCTCCGTTCTCAATGTTGCGCGCTGCTCCGAAGAAGCGTTTGGGCTTGTGCAGAGCATTGGCATCCACACCGCCGGAAAGAACCTTGCCTGATGCAGGCTGAACGGTGTTGTAAGCCCTTGCAAGGCGGGTGATGGAGTCAAGCAGGATAACCACGTCGTGACCGCACTCTACCATACGCTTTGCTTTTTCAAGCACCATGTTGGCCACTTTGACGTGCCTTTCTGCAGGCTCATCGAAGGTGGATGCCACAACTTCGGCCTTTACGCTGCGGCTCATGTCGGTAACCTCTTCGGGGCGTTCGTCAATCAGCAGCACTATCATATAAACCTCGGGATGGTTGTCGGCTATTGCATTGGCTATAGACTTGAGCAGCATTGTTTTACCCGTTTTCGGCTGGGCCACGATAAGACCCCTCTGACCTTTTCCTATGGGCGTGAACATATCCACAACCCTGCAACTAAGGTCGTTGTGCCCATTGCCCGTGAGGTTGAATTTCTCCTCGGGGAAGAGGGGAGTGAGGAAGTCGAAGGGAACCCTGTCCCTGACAAATTCGGGAGTGCGTCCGTTGATGTATTTTATCTTGATGAGAGGGAAATATTTGTCGCCTTCCCTGGGAGGTCGGATTTCACCCGTTACGGTATCGCCGGTTTTCAGAGCATTGGTCTTAATCTGCTGCTGAGAAACATAGATGTCATCGGGAGAGTTGAGGTAATTGTAGTCCGAACTGCGCAGGAAACCGTAGCCGTCGGGCATGATTTCCAGCACTCCTGTGGCCTCTACTGTGCCCTCGTATTCGATGTGCTGGCGTTTGTTTTGGGCATTCTTGCCGTTTTCGCCCTGACGCTCGGGGCTGTTCTGCCCATTGCGTCCGTTTTGGGCATTTCCTGTCGCGGCGCTGCCGTTGGTGCCCTGAACTTCCTTCTTGCCGTGAGCATTGCCTGCCTCGGCGCTGCCGTTGGTGCCCTGCATCTCGTGTTTGCCACGGGCATCTGTCCCAGCGTTCTGCTTCTCCTGTTTGCCACGGGCATTATTTGTACCGGCGTTGTCGTTGGCGTCCTGCATCTCCTTTTTGCCGTGGGTATTTCCTGCTTCGGCGCTGCCGTTGCGGGCATCCCTGCTCTGGCTGTCGTCAGCTTCTTTTACATCCGTGGCTGCTATTGAGTCGCGGTTTGCGGAATTGTTTCTGGGTCTGCCTTTAGAGCGATTTCCGTTGTGAGCAGCGGCATCTGCATCGGAATTGCTTTGCGCTGCCTCTGTTTTGTTCTGTGTACCATTTTCTGTGCCGGCGTCGCCCTGTTTTGCCTCAGTATTGTTCTGCACTGCATTGTCGGTGGCTACGTTATCCTGCACTGCACCCGCATTGTCCTGAGCGGCGGCATTTTTGGGCTTACGCCCGCGGCGGCCTTTCTGCTGCGCGGTTCCCGTACCTTGGACAGTCTCAACGTTTGCTTCAGCTGCGCCCACAGCACCAGCGTTCATTCCGGCTCCGGCGTTCTGTCCTGCTCCTGCGAATGACTGCCCGGCCGTACCAGAATCGACGGCATTCTTGGGCTTGCGTCCGCGACGTTTTTGCGGCTCCGCCGTGCCTGTTGCGCCTACTGTACCCGTTGCGCCTGTCGTGCCGGAGGCTACTTCCGCCTTTGCTCCCGCTTTTGAAGCGATAGCTTGACCTTCAGCTTCGGCAACAGTTTTCATTACCGGCGCATTGTTTCTCTTGATTCGTTCACGTTTGGGCCTGGGTTCAGGATTTTGAGCCTGGGCAATGGCTTCGGCGTCAATAATTGCGTAAATGAAATTGTCTTTTGTCTTATCGGGGTCCTTTGTCTTTTTGATGCCCTTCAGTTTGAGCTCGGCAGCAAGTGCTTCAAGCGCATCAAGGGTCATTCCCCTCAATTCGATTATGTTATGCATAAAGAGTAAGTTTTGCGGAAATCCCGCCTGTTTGCAGATAAAGACTGCGGTTCGAACGTATTTCGACCGAAATACAATTGCAAATATAATGAAATTTTTCAGTTAATATTATCTTTGCATAGAATTTTAGAAAAATTGTTGCAAGGATGAAAAAGACACCCAGCCCCAGAGAACTTGAAAAGTTGATGGATTTGATTCGCTATGTTGTTTTTCCGGATTATTCTGACGTTCCTTTCTGGACCTGTGGTCCAACCGCTATACAAGATATACTGTGCAGCCAGTTGCAGACCGTGATTGAGGATGACAAGGCTGTTGAAGTCTCCCGCAAGTTCGTGGAAGCCCTGCCCGAAATCAGCAGACTTCTCCACACTGACGTGGAAGCCTTGCTACACAATGACCCCGCCTCCAGCGACATAGGCGAGGTGATACTTTGCTATCCGGGCATAAAGGTAATGCTGCATTACCGCACCGCGCACGTGTTGTATGGTTTGAATGTGCCCCGTATCCCGCGCATAATCACTGAGATGGCGCATAACCAGACAGGCATAGACATCCACCCCGCCGCCACCATAGGAGAGTATTTTGCAATTGACCACGGCACGGGCGTCGTAATTGGGGCCACGAGCATAATCGGCAACCACGTAATGCTGTATCAGGGAGTTACCCTCGGTGCCAAGAATTTCAGTTATGATGAACAGGGCCATCCCATCGACAAGCCCCGTCATCCCATACTTGAGGACAATGTGACCGTGTATTCCAATACTTCCATCCTGGGACGCATCACTATAGGCCACGACACCGTCATCGGAGGCAATGTGTGGCTTACTCACGATGTGGCTCCTTATTCGCGCATACTACAGATGGATGCCCGTTGTCAGTGAGTTCTGTCCACTCTATATATAAATCACTATATAGTAAATCATTGCAGCGCACATTATGAGTTTCATCAATGTGCCTGTCACTATGCCGAGAAAAGTTCCCAGTGAAGCCTTGAGGGCAGAAGATGCTGTGGCTCCGTCGCAGGAAAGTTCTCCCAGGAAAGCTCCGAGCAGGCAGCCGGCAATCATTCCAACAGGAGTCAGAAATATGCCTGCAATCAAACCTATGGTCGCCCCTATGGAGGCTTTCTTGTGCCCGCCCGTAACCTTCGTCATATAAATAGGGACGATATAGTCCAGCACTGCGCATAAAATGGTGAATCCCAGCCACACCAGCAGCAGAGTGAGGCTCATGCTGTGGCCGGCGATGTTGTCTGCCCCGCAGAAAAAGGCGCAAAGCATTCCAAGCCAAGCAAGGGGAGGTCCCGGAAGGGCAGGCACTATGCTGCCTATGATGCCCAATATGGCCAGAGCTATGGCCGAAATCTGAAGAAATAGTTCCATAATTACCATTATATTCGCAAAAATAGTGAAAATTCAAATATCAAAGTATAGAGTTTAATGGTATTGTTTTTTATCCATTAGGGTGTAAAATCGCCATATTTTATGTATGTTTGCGACTGTAAATTTTGACGATATGAAAAATTCTTCTAAAATTCTTTTGGGAATCCTTGCCGTGGTGGCACTGCTTGCCATCTGGGGCTTCAGCGTGTACAACAAACTGGTTGCTGCGGACGAGAAAGTGCAGTCCAGTTGGGCTCAGGTAGAAAATGTTTATCAGCGAAGAGCGGATCTCATACCCAATCTTGTAGCTACAGTGAAAGGATATGCCGCCCACGAACAGGCCACTCTCGAGGGTGTTGTCGAGGCTCGTGCCGCAGCCACCGCCGTGACAGTGGATGCTTCAAATCTTTCTGAGGCCCAAATTGCTGCTTTCCAGCAGTCCCAGGGAGCTCTTTCATCTGCTTTGGGAAGACTCATGGCCATTGCCGAAAACTATCCTGAGCTGAAGGCCAATGAGAATTTCCGCGATTTGCAGGCTCAACTTGAGGGCACCGAAAACCGTATTGCGACCGAGCGTATGGCATTCAACAAAGAAGCTCAGGCCTACAACACAATGGTGCGCCGCTTCCCCAACAATATAATCGCCTCCATCTGCGGTTTTGAGAAAAAGGGTTACTTCCAAGCCGAAGAGGGTGCTGCCAAGGCTCCCAAGGTGGAATTCTGACGAGGCGGCCTATATGTATTCCGCATTCCGAAGCAGACTTGTGATTGTGGCGGCATTGCTTGTCTTTATGCTGCCCTTGCCCCTTGCTGCAGGCATTCCTCCGGCTCCTGTGCCCGCGCGGCTGGTCAACGATTTCGCCGGCGTATTCTCTTTGAGTGAGCGTCAGGCTCTGGAAACTGAGCTTGTCGCCTTCGATGACAGTACTTCCAACCAGATTGCCGTAGTGACCGTTGCTTCCCTGGACGGTATGGATGCCGCTCAGTATGCCACTGCCATCCATCGCGAATGGGGTGTCGGAGGGGCAGCCAACAATGGAATTGTAATACTTGTCAAACCCAAGACAGCGAATGAAGGCGGGGATGTTTTCATTACGACCGGCTATGGCTTGGAAGGCGCTATTCCCGATGCTTATTGCAAGCGGATAATAGAGAATGAGATGATTCCCCATTTCAGGGAAAATGATTATTACGGCGCAGTAGAGGCTGCTCTGGTTCAGCTCAAGGCTCTTGCATGCGGTGAAATATCAGAGCCTCGGGAGGAGGAAGATGACTTTAATTTTGTGGCTTTTATCCTCGCGTGCATTATATTCATGGCTATTGTTGCGCTTCTCATCTTTCTGGTCGACAAGGCAAGCGGAGGAAATGGCGGCGGAATCAGCGGAGGAGGCGGAGGACGTGGAGGACGCATTGTAATCAGGCCGTCCCGTATGCCTGGCGGAATTTCTGCCGGTTCCTTCGGCGGCGGCTCATTTGGAGGAGGGTCTTTCGGCGGCTTCGGCGGTGGACTTTCCGGAGGTGGAGGTGCAGGAGGACGCTGGTAAAAGGTCTTCGATCGGATCAGTGCCTAGACATCTTATGCAAACACAGCATTGACATCTTATGCTGCTTCAGTATTGAAATCTTATGCAGTCAAATTATTTGATAACCCCCGAGCTTCTGCGGCCGCTGTTGCTCCGTCGTGATTATGATGCCCATAAACACAAGATGGGGCACCTTCTGGTGATTGCGGGCTGTGACAGTATGCCCGGCGCGGCAATTCTGGCTACGGGAGCCGCGTTGAAATCCGGCTGCGGGCTTGTCACCCTGAATTCTACCAGGTTAGTTTGCCAGCTTGCAATGACCCATTATCCGTCTGCAATGTTGAAATTGGCAGGGCAGGAATTTGATGGGATGAACGTGGAAATCCTCCGGGATGAGGCGGAATTGAAGCCTTACAATGTGATTGCGCTTGGCCCCGGTTTGCCTGCAAAATTTCTGGGATATGGCTCCACAATTGCCGCGGCTTCTCTGTTGGGAATTCCCATGGTTTTGGATGCGGCTGCATTCGGTTATTGTCTTTCCTGCATTCCGAAGGGTTCTGTCCTTACTCCGCACGCGGGTGAGTTGAAGCGTTTGCTGAAGTTTTCCTCTGAGGAGGATAAGATTTCCCAAATCAGGGAATTGTGCGCAAGCAGGTCTTGTGTGCTGGTTGAGAAGGGATATCACAGCCGTGTTTATAGCCCGGAGGGCTTGATTTACGAAAATACCACCGGAGGTCCCTCTCTTGCAAAGGGAGGCAGCGGTGATGTGCTGACGGGGCTCATAGGGGGGCTGATGGCCCGCGGTTACAGTGCTTTGCCTGCGGCGCTTATCGGCGTATGGGTGCACGGCTACGCCGGGGACTGCATTACCTCAGACTGCGGCAGTGAAGCCTTCAATTCTCACGATCTCGTAGCGTATCTACATAAGGGTTTCCGTCTTTTGGAACCCTCTGCTCGTTAAGCTTGTTTCCCGCCTTTGCGGCTTTTCTCAGTTAACGGTTTTTCCTCGCTTTGGAGTTAACGGCTGTTGCTCGCTTTGGAGTTAACGGCTGTTGCTCGCTTTTGCGGCTGGACGGCCTTTTCCCGTCTGTTACCGGTGGCGGAAACTGAGCTCTCTCTCGATGTCAGAGACACTGACGCCCATCTGCTCCATCAGCACCAGCAGATGATAAACGAGGTCGGAACACTCATAAACAAAGCGGTCGCGATTCCCGTCCACAGCCTCGATTACGCTCTCGCCGGCCTCTTCAACTACTTTTTTGCCTATAGCTTTCGGCCCCTTTATGAAAAGTTTGGTGGTATAAGACCCCTCGGGCATCTGCTGATGGCGTTTGCGGACTACATCACTTAGTTCGCGTACAAAGCCCTCGGAGTCCGGCGTGTCAAAACAGCTTGTGGTGCCTCTGTGACAGGTGGGTCCGTCGGGGATGGCCTTGATGAGTAGGGTGTCACTGTCGCAATCTTTGAACATCTCGACAATGTGCAGGCAGTTGCCGCTGGTCTCGCCCTTGGTCCAAAGGCAGGACCTGGTCCTGGACCAGAAGGTTACAAGGCCGCACGCGCAACTCTTTTCAAAGGCCTCCCGGTTCATATAACCCATCATCAGCACCTTCAATGTGCGAGCATCCTGTATAATTGCCGGCAGCAGGCCGTCGCCCGTCTTGCTCAAATCAAAATCGTCAAAACTCAACATATTCAAAATCATTTCAATCTTACTGCTATACCTCTTTCGGAAAGCTCTTTCTTGAGAGCCGGGATGGGAATCTCATTGTAGTGGAAGATGCTCGCCGCAAGAGCAGCATCTGCGCGTCCCTCGGAAAGTACCTCAGCTATGTGGTCCACGTTTCCTGCGCCACCCGACGCGATGACGGGGATGCCGAGCAAGGCATTCAATTCTCTGTACTGCGGGCAGGCATAACCCTGTTTGGTGCCGTCGTGGTCCATGGAGGTGAAGAGAATTTCTCCGGCCCCGCGTTGCTCTGCTTCCTTGGCCCAGGCGAAAAGTTCCTTGTCTGTGGCCTTGCGTCCCCCGTGGGTGGTGCACAGCCATCGGGAGCCCTCACTTCGAGCATCAATGGCCACCACAACGAACTGCGAGCCGTATTTAGAGGCAATCTTATCTATCAAATCAGGCGTGGCTATCGCGCTGGAATTGATGCTGACCTTATCTGCGCCGGCATCCAACAGGCGGGAAGCATCCTCGAGAGTGGAAATGCCGCCCCCGACGGTGAAGGGAATGTTGATGTTCAGGGCTATCTTCTCCACAAGTTCCGCAAAAGTCCTGCGTCCTTCGAAGGTGGCCGTAATGTCAAGAAATACCAGTTCGTCGGCACCTTCCGCGCTGTAGCGGCGCCCCATCTCAACGGCATCTCCGACCTCCTTTATGCCTTCGAAGTTGATGCCTTTGACAACCTTGCCGTCTCTTATGTCAAGGCAGGGTATTATGCGTTTCGTGACCATTGTTCTATCTCCTTGAGTGTGATGTATCCTTCGTAGAAGGCTTTCCCTATGATTACTCTGTCTATGCCTTTACTGTCCAATTCCTCAATGTCCCTGAAACTGCTTATGCCGCCGCTGGCCGTCCAGGCAATGTCGCTCCAACTCTCTTTCAATTTGACGTACAACTCCGTGGCAGGACCTCCAAGCATACCGTCGCGGCTGATTTCCGTGACTATGCACTGTTTCAGCCCCTTGCGGCTGAACCTTTCCACCAGCTCTTCTATTCCGATTTTGCTGTCCTCCTGCCAGCCTTTCACTGCGATTCTTCCTTTCCTGACATCCGCCCCGAGCACTATGCTCTCCGCACCATATTTTTCCAGCCAAGTCTCGAAAGTGGCCGGCTCTTTTGCTGCAGTGCTTCCTATGACTGCGTCTGTGCAACCCGCGTCAAAACAGCTGCGCAGGTGGTCCTCCGTTTTGAGACCGCCGCCCCATTCAAGCCTGATGCGGGAATCCAGGGCGTTGGCAATGGCTTCGAGCGTCGGAAGATTGCGAGGCTGTGATACCTTTGCGCCCTCCAAGTCAACAAGATGCAGGCGTCCAACTCCGGCATCGGCAAAAGCCTTCGCAACGTCGGCGGGATTGCCTGAATAGCTGGTCATTCGGCCGTAATCACCCTGGCTCAGTCTCACGCACTTACCTTCAATGATGTCTATTGCGGGTACCAGTTCTATCATAAGGCAAGGAAGTTTTCGAGGATTTTTTCTCCGACACTGCCGCTTTTTTCGGGATGGAACTGGGTTCCATAGAAATTTTCATACTTCAGCGCTGCGCTGAAAAAGGTCTCTCCGTGGCGGCAGGTGGCTATGGTGTCTGGGCAAAGGGTAGGGTAGTAGGAGTGCACGAAATACACGTTGGAACCCCTTTCGAGTCCTTTCAGCAATTTGCTGTCCATATTGCCTATGCTGTTCCATCCTACGTGGGGGACCTTGGCTTCGGGGTCATTGGGGAAGCGGCGCACATGGCTGTCGAATATGCCTATGCACTGCGCATTGCCCTCTTCGGAGTCCCTGCAGAGCACTTGCAGACCTACACATATGCCCAGCACCGGCTTGCGTATGCTTTTGATGACCTCGACGAGCCCCTTGCTTTCCAGGCTGGCCATTGCTTCGGCACAGTTGCCCACACCCGGCAGTATCACTCTGTCAGCCCCCAGAATTACCTTGGGGTCACTGCTGAGCACATAGGAAGAGCCCAGCCTTTCGAGGGCATTTGTGACCGACTTGATATTGCCGGCATCATAATCTATTATCGCTGTCATTGAAAAGGCGGTTTATTTTTGAAAATCACTGTGTATCGACATTTGCAGACTTATAGCAAGCCTTTGCTCGAAGGCAGCGCGGAGGAGAAAGCGTCCCTGCGTATGGCAGCCCTGATACTGCGGGCAAATGCTTTGAACACAGCCTCGGCAAGATGGTGGTTGTTCTCTCCGCGGGCCTGGATATAAATGTTGCAGGCAGCTGAGTTGCAGAAGGATGCAAAGAAATGGCGGAAGAGTTCGGTAGGCATGTCACCTATGTACTCGCGTGTGAATTCCACATCCCATTCAAGGCAACTGCGACCTCCGAAATCCAGCAGGCAGATGGCGCGGCTTTCGTCCATAGGCAGGGCAAATCCGTAGCGTTGCAGGGCCACCTTGTTGCCGAGAGCC
>JAEDMF010000039.1 GCA_016303175.1 Bacteroidales bacterium | reverse complement strand
CTGGGCCTTTCCGCCTACGCCGTTTTGGCTGTAGGGGCTGAAGAAAATTGCAGCATATCTTCCTCCCAGATCCCAGGACAGTTCTTGCTGGGCGCCCTCGGTCAGTTCCTGTACCCCGAAGACGTCGAAATCATTGTCGATGACGCTCCTGACTACCCTGCCCCTTCTGAGGGACCAGTCATCCTCACCCTTGTCCGCTCCCTGCATGCGCAGATTATATGACCCCACTCTCAGGCGGCCGGGCTGTTCCTTTTCTGTCCCTTTTTTCTTTCCGGCAGTAATGTTGTCTTTTCCGCAGGCTATGCCTACAGTGAGAAAAAGCAGCATAAACGCTGTCAAAATAAATCTGATGTTCGCCTTCATATTATGTGTGTTTACTCCATACTGAGTTTGTTGTCTCTAAACAAAGATACCTATGAATGAAGTCCATAAATGGCTCTTTCTCAAAAAACAAGATTGATTTTTACAATAACTGCAATAGAAACGCACATATTAAGGATTTGCAGATATGATAAACAAGAAATATTTATATCTTTGACACATGAAACGAGAGTTTTTACCCATAATTTTCCTGCTGGTTACCCTGCTTTCATCCTGCAACGATTCATACAGAAGGCTGGAGCGGGAGCTGGACCTTTCCCCGCAATACGACGAAGCATTTCTACACCGTCAGGACTCCCTGCGCAGGCTGTTGGAAACACTGGAGTTGCAAAACGATGAGGACAAGCGGAATGAACGCTTCCTGCTCGAGTACGAAATCCAGGAGAGGTATTTCGTATTCAATACCGACTCTTGCAAGCATCACGCGCGGAAAATGCTGGAACTGAGCGGAGACGACCCCCGCGCCCTGAGTATAAGCAAGGCCCATCTGGCACGTGTGCTGTGCCGTCAGGACTCAGTGGAACAGGCTCAGTCGTACCTCGGCCAGATAAATCCTGACCTGCTGGACAAAAAAGACCTGGAAGTGTACTATACCGCACGCTACAGTCTGCTCAGCGCCCTCGAGGACAAGCATAAGGAGGATTACCGGCTTGCAAAGAAGAGGCTTGCGCAGGAATGGTGGCAAAAGGACAGTTTGAAAGCATACTCCATATATCTGATGGCGAGGCTGCACCCGGAAACTATGCCGCTGGAGAAAGCGCAGAAGCGTCTGAAGGCCATTATCGCAAAGGAAAGCGCCTCCATAGAGAAGAATGAATATGCCAAAAGCAATTACTATATCGCGCGCCTGCACTACATTGCGGGAGAGCAGGAAAAGGCCCGCGACTATCTTGTAGAATCGGCAATTACGGACATCAGAATATCCGCAAAGGGCTACGGCGCCCTTATGGAGTTGTCGAGGATATGCCTGATGGAAGGGAGTGCAAAAAGGGCCGTCAGCTACATCCAACGCACAAAACAGGATGCCCTTCAGTACAATTATACATCCCGGTACAACTATATCAACAGTCTCGAACTGGAGATACTGGAACTGCTCGTCGCCCAGGAAAGGAGCCGGAAGCGCATACTCTACATAACCGGTCTCATAATCCTGAGCCTTCTGGCAGTTCTGGTCACCTTCTTCATCAAACTGCTCCACTCCCACCGGAAAGTTGAGGAAGTCTCACGCATCAAGGACAGTTTCCTCAGCATCTATATGGAAAGATGCGTGGACTATCTGAACAAAGTCGATGAATACCGCTCCCAATTGAGGCAGACGGCCAAAAAAGACGGCCCCGAAGCCATATTGGCAATGCTGCGCAAGCCCCTGTTCGCCGATAGCGAATTTGCTAAACTGCTGAAAGATTTCGACACGGCCTTCCTAGGAATATTCCCCGACTTCGTGTCGAATTTGAATATGATAATGAGGCCCGAAGCTCAATTCCGGCTCAATACGGACGGTTCGATGTCAACCCATCTGCGTATACTCGCCCTAATACGAATAGGTATTGCTGACCGGCGTAAGATAGCCAAAATCCTCAATATGTCCGTGACCACAGTCTATTCCTACCACACTCATCTTCAGCAAAGTTCGCTGGTGCCGAAAAAGGAATTCGACAAAGTGGTGATGACTCTGTAGTCGAAAGCCGGGCGAGATGCCTATCTGAAACAATTGTTCAGCACGTGGGCAAGGCGGTAACCGGCCTTGAGAAGGGCTTCATTCAGAATCGCCTCAGTGTTGTCCAGGAAATCGTCGGGAATGTACTTGGGTTCGGGACTGTCCGGAATTTCCCACAAGGGAGGGAAGTAATCATAGATGCGGAAGCCGCTTCGAGCTGCATCGTTGGTCCAGTCCACAAAATCGCCCCTTGTCCACTTGCGGCTGCGTGAGCGGGGAATCTTTTTGTCCAGCTTTTCGGCAAGTTGCACGGCAGTCAAATCCGGATTGAGAAGCCCGGGGGCACGGTCGATAAGTTTGTGAAAGCTCTTGTATGCCGTCCCCTTCCAATACCATTTTCCCATATCCTCGCGATATGGAGGCTTAGGAAACCATATTCCGGGCACTCCTATGTGCACAGGACAATGAAGGTCCCCCATAAAATGGAGTAGCATCCTGATATTGAGCACAACGACCGAGTCGCTCAGATGTTCGCGATGGCTAAGGTTATACTCGGCAAGAAACAGTCCCCTCATTATGTCGCCCTTTTCCACCTGAGCATTGGGGTCATACTCGAGAGTTTCCAAATTGATGCACTGCTCGTGGAAATGGTACATATAGAGCAGTTCAGGGTCACTGCGGTGCTTGTCCATCCAGCGGGAGTCCCGGGTAATGTCGTAAGGCATATAGCGGGCTATCCCCTCCTTTGCCTTCGGAGTAAGATGTCTCTTGGCAATCTCCACCACAACGTCGTGGCCCATTCCGCTCCACGCGAAAAGCTGGGCAGAAAAGAGCGAAAGCAGTACAAATGCGAATATCCGTTTCATACTATTTGCTGAAAAATCACAAAGCCTTGAGGCCATTGAAAGTAGCGTTGTCAAAATCAGAAATCGGCTGAATGTCGATTTTCAGACCGGCCTGCACGAACTGCGCTGAAATATAAGGCGCAAAAAGTTTCCAAGAGCGGGAAATCTGGCCTCCAAGCAGCAGACATTCTATGTCGTACTCCCGCATTACGGCGGCTATTTGGGTTCCGATTATCTCTCCCATATTGCGGAAGGCATCTATGGCTCGTTCTTCACCCTGCAGGGCACGGGACGCTATCTCCTTGACTGTCAGAGAAGAGTCGCCGTAAAGTTTCCATACTCCCCTCTTTGAGACGTAATCCTCCAGCACTCCATCCCGGAAAGGACGATTGTAGAGGCTCACGGCGGGACTGCCCAATTCAGAAAGGAGAAGAGCGCCGTCTATGCTCATACTGAAACCCAGGCCCGTGCCGAGAGCCACCATTGCCACTCTGGAGTAAGAGCTGCCGTTGCCGCCCGCCATCTCTCCGAGCAACATACAGTTCACGTCGTGAATAAACTTGCAATCCTGCACGCCCACAATATCCTGAAAATATTCGCCGTACACGGCGGCAAACTTGTGTTTCATCAGGAAGTGGCCCGTTCCGTAATCAAAGGGACCGGGGACGGCGGCGCGCACACAATCACAGGCGGCCACAGCCTCACGCAAAGCAGATACTATCTCATCGCGTGTTCCGGCGGAATTTATGGGAACCTCCCTTCCGTCGGAACATTTGATGAAAGTACCTCCTATATCCAGAAGTATCTTATGCATAAGCAGTTATTTATTGGAGTTCCCTATCTGGGATCGTTCTCGAAGCCCTGACGCAAGGTGGTCTTGTGGATGCGTATGGGCTCTACTCCAAGATTCTCTATTACATACTCGCCCATATCGGCAGGCACACAGACTATGTCCATGAACTGCATGTCGAAATAGCGCTCGGGATGGGCTACGCTGCGCACACGGCAGGCCTCACCGTCCACAAGGGCAAGTACGTGGAAACGGTCCACCGTATTCTGGGGGCACTGTTTCTCAAATTCAAGGCGGCGCAGGGAGATGTACATCTGGGGATTCTCGCCGAGAATGTACTCCTGCCAGCCCTCGCCCTCCTTGTCCAGACGAGGTGTCTGAACTATGTATTCGGGGCTCTTGGGGTCGTGGATAACGCTGTAGCGACGGTCCTGACGCACATTCTCCTCTCCCAATTTGGTATGGATGGGACGCTGTTTGCCGTCGAAATCCAGACGGAGATAGTCGTACATCTTATAAGTATAGGAGCCTATGGTCAGGGAGCCTATCTCGAGGATAACCTGGTTGCGGCCGGAAGAGTGAATGGTTCCGGCGGGCAGCATCACCTGAAGACCGGGCTTGCTCTCCTCATAGCTTACATACTTCATATAGTCGCAGGGCTTGTGCTCGGTGTCGGCGGCCTCAATGTCCTTGAAGAACTGGGGAATGTCGGCGTCGTCACGGAAGCCGATGAAGGTCTTGGCCTCGTGGCCGGTCACAACCACATAGTAGCTCTCATCCTGGCGTCCGAACTCATTGTAGTTCTCGATATTGTACTTGCCGCCGGAGTGGCACTGCACACTCATGTTGCCGGTTGAGTGATAGGAGTCGTCGTAGTTGAAACGGATGGGGAAATAGCCCTCGAAGTGGTCCACGCAGGCCTGGCCCATGAGATTGACTCCCTCCTTGTGCACGAAGGAGCAGTAGTTGATGTCGAGCAGTTCTCCGCCTGCCTCTACAACGACGCTGACCTCCATGGGGATGAAGTCAAATACCCAGGCCGCATTGCGCATTTCCTTGGGCAGGTTGCGGAGCTTCTTCATATAGGTACCTCCCCATACTCCCTCAAGGTAGCAGGGTTTGGCGCGGAAGGGGTACTTCACGAGCTGGGCGCAGACGTCAGCGAAGGCCTCGAAGGGCAGCATCTGGAGTTTATGGGGGTCATTGTCCAGGAAGTAGTAGTCGGGAACGTTATTGTGGAAAAGTTCCTTGCGGTTCTGCACGGCACACTCGAAATCGCAGTAATAGCAGCGGCGTATGGTGCGGTTGATTATGCCGGTGTGCTTCTTACCGAGGTTGGCATATTCCCCGCGGCGTATGCGGAGTATGGAGTTCTTCGGGGTGATGTCGAAGAAGCATTTCACATCGTACAAATCGCGCAGTTCCTTGATGAGAGAGCCATATCCGAACACGGCCGTAATTTTGCCGGCGCTCTTGCGGGCAGGAAGGTCGGCACGGAATGCGGCGGTCTTCGCCTCGTCCATCAGGCCTATGTAGCCCCCGTGGTAAATTTTGCCGTAGAGCAGGGTGGGGTCAATCTTAGTATCCCAAATGAGCAGTGAATCAATCATATCGTCGATTTCCTTACCGCTCTTGAGGGTAGCCTCATTGACGTCTATCTCCTCAAACTGGAGGCCGAGCAGGTCACATTCGCGGGCCATGAGGTTGAGGAAAAGTTTCCACGACGCGGTAGTATAGCCATCGAAGGCCACAATTACACCTTCCTTGGCGGCCTTGGGGGCAAGTTCCGCAACGAATTTCTTCGCCACGGCAGGAGTGCCACCGCTCACTACTGATTCAACTGTCTTTTTGGAGAGTTCCGGCCTGTTGACGGGTCTGGGGTCGTCAAAGGGGAACGGATTATACATAAAACTCATAATTCTGTATTATTTGATGTTGTAAAATTCAAAACCCATAATCTTTGCAAAATACTGGAGCTCTTCACGGCAGTCCCCGTCCACAATGGCGTAGTGTTGGGTTGCGCCGATATTGAGTATCTGCTCGAAAAGTTCCTTCACGGGCACTACCGGCCTGAAGATGGTGTGGCTGTAGGTTGCAAGCAGATGGCTGATTTTGCTCTGGGGCGTCTGTTCGGGGGCAAGGCTCTCTGCCTGGAAAACTATCATCTTATACTTGCCGTCTTGCTCGTAGATGCCGCAGACGGTCTTCATTCCGGGGCTGAAGCGGTACCAGCCGAAGGGAGCGCCTGCATACTTCCACGAAGTCTTGGCGAAGCGCACGTCGCGGGCTATCACCACATTGTCGCTCCACTGGGGATCATTGTGGTCGTTGGGACCAGCGTGGCCGCCGGCGAAGGTGCCGTACTCATCCTCGATATGGAAAGGCTCGATGAAGTTCACGTTTTTGCCAGTAATAAGTTTCAGCACATAGGTGGCAATGCCGGCTCCTATGTCAGCCTCCGGCACGAGCACGCTCACGTTCTCGTTGAACCACTGGGGGTAGAAGCCTGCGCGGCATCCCGCAGTGCGGAAGGTGGCCTGGTCAATGTCGTTGTACACATAGCAGTCTATGTCGTTCTTCTGGGCCAGTTTCTTGATGCCGAGCGTAGCCTTCACGCAGCCTATGAACTTATCGTAATCCACGTCGGGCATCATCTTGTACTTGGAGGTCAGTTCATCTGCGTACTCCTTAACCTCTTCGTCGCTGAGGGCCTCGATTTCAGCGCCGTAGTCGCTGTAGGGCAGATAGTGAATTTCAGGGCCTATCTTAGTGTAAAGGTCATAATTGTCGATGTAGGTGCTCCACATCGCCTCGTTCATATTGGCCATCAAACCCACGTTGGAATGGCGAAGTATGGCGCGTGCCTTGGCCGCAGCGGCGAAGGAGCGTACCTTGGCCGTAATCTGCTCTCTCGTACCCATCGCCACCACAAGGTCCTTGCGTCCAATGCGGGCCACGTCACCGCTGCCTTCCAGCGAGCCGACGAGCGTGCCGGCGCAGAGATAATCCACGAAATCATCCTCGTCAAGGGTGGTCTCGAAACTCATCTTGTCCTTGGCCACGTTGCAGAAGATTATGGGCATCGGCGGGCAGTCACGCAGGAACTTAATCCACGCAAAGTCCTCGCTCCAGCTTAGGAATTCGGCATATACGAAGTCCACCTTCTCCGCAAAGAACATATCCATCGCCCTCTGGGCATCTTCCCTTTCATACACTATGCCCGGATCCACGATGTCCAGGTAATCCATAGACGCCTTGATTGCCTTGACGGCCTCATCCTTGCGCTGGCCGTAAGTTCCTCTTTTGGGCCCGTAAAGGTTCTTGAAACGGGGCGAGGCGATAAGCAGCAAACCGGCCTTCGCCTTGCGAATTTTATCAATCCTATTCATTATTAATGTTGTTTATTGTAATCTTTCTGATAGAATGCAAATGCGGCAATTACCATAAGCGCGCCGCAGACCACCCAAATCCAGCCTAATATAGGGAAAGTGGCTCCTAAGCTGCCCATACGGGTTTTGAGCACGCCCAGCACTACAGGAGCGAGGGCACCCACGGCAAAACCTGTGGTTATCATTGCGCTGGAGCAGGAGGCGTGGAACTCAGAGGGAGTGACGTCATAAAGCACAGCGTAGGTGTTGGCATCGAAGAAAGCGCGGAAGAAACCCCAACCGGCAAAAGCGCTGTACAGCAATATGACTGTGGGATTGCCTCCCATAAGGAACAGGAAGGCCGCGCCGCCAATCAACCCCACACCCTGCAGCACCATACGGCTGCGGGGTGAGCGGAGGGCGAGCCTGTCGGACAGGGAGCCCGCGAGCAATACCCCGATGAAAGCGGCCACGTAAGTCCAGAGCATGGAATTCAGCCCCGCATCTGCCTGACTCTGGCCAAATTCCTCCTGCAGATAAGTGGGAACCCAGGTCATATAGCCCGTAATCACGAAAATCAACCCGCTGAAACCTAAGGTCAGCACCAGCGAAGTAGGGGTGGAGAAAACAGCCTTGAAGCCCTGCCATATGGTTTTGAAAGGGTTGGCAAGTTTCCTCTTGTCCACCTTGGGTTCATCCGGCTTGTCCTTGAGGCGTATTATCATAAGAATGCCCCACAGCACTCCGGCAAGACCGAAAATGATGAAAGAATACTTCCAGCCGCAGCCCGGGTGCAAATTGTCGAACACGTCGGCAATGAGGCCTGCCAGCCATCCGGCAAGTATCACCCCGACATAGTATGCAGTCTGGTGTATGGACATCGCCCTCGCGCGGGTATCCGTATGATACTGCCCTATGAGGGAGTAGTTGGCCGGGCCGAAGAAAGCCTCGCCGCCTCCGGTCGCAACCGAACGCATCAACACGAGCAGGAAAATTCCGTTGGCAAGTCCCGTGAACATTGTCGCCACGCTCCAGAACAAAATTGCAATGGTCACCACCCACTTTTTGCTGAACCGGTCACCGACCCATCCTCCGAAGGGCACGCACAAAGCATAAAAAAGGTTGAAGATTGTGGCAATGAGGCCTACAGACTCGTCCGTAAGGCTCAGGGCATCCCTGATTGCGGGGAGCACGGTATTGAATACCTGACGGTCTCCCTGATTGAGCAAATAGGCCATCCATAGCAGCATCAGGACTTCCCATTTGTACCATTTAGAGTTGGTTGCAACTTTGGTCATATCTTAATTAACTTTGGTGTACTTTGGTCTAATTCTACCCAAATATAGTACTTTTTCATCAAAAATTGTATCTTTGTTTGGTATGAAAATTAAAATTGACCAGAATTCCACTTTACCTCTCTACAGACAGGTGATTTCAGCCGTCAAGGAAGCCCTGCGGAACGGCAAACTCAAAAACGGCGATCCTATGCCCTCGCTGAGCGAACTTGCCGGAATGACAGGCATATCCCCGGAAACGGCAAAGAAGGCCTACAACCTGCTCAAGAAGGAAAACCTGATAGGAAGCAGACAAGGCAAGGGCTATTTCATCGACGTACGCGAAAGCGGCGCTCCTCTGCGCATACTGATGCTGGTGGACAAACTCAGCGCCTACAAACTGGCCATACACAAGGGCTTGACTGAGGCGCTGGCCCAAAATGCCGACGTTAGCATCAACATCCACAACCAAGACATCGAACTCTTCGACAAACTAGTCTGCGATGCCACCGGCGAATTCGACTGGTACATTATTGCAGCCCACTTCCCTCGCGAGGTCAGCACAGCCCGCATAGCGCGCACGCTCAAACGCCTCCCGAACAACAGGACTATATTGATAGACAACGGCTTGCCCCAGTTCAAGGGCAACATCGGACGGGTGTATCAAGACTTCCGCGAGGACGCATCCCACGCCCTGAAGGACGCTCTCGGGATGATACACAAGTACGACAGTGTGGAGATAATCACAACTGCCAACAGTCTGTATGGAGACATTATCTGCCCGCAAATACGCAAACTTTTCCGTTCGGAAGGCATACGCTGTCGGATTGAACAACAATTCAACCCGGAACAGATGAGCGCAGGCACCTTATATATAGTATTGTGTGGCCAGTTGGACAACGACCACTTCACACTGATACGCGAAGCCAACCGCAGGGGCTATGTCCTCGGACAGGATATCGGCTTGATAAGCTACAACGACGAACCCGTCAACGAATTCATCTGCGGGGGCCTGTCCAGCATATCCAGCGATTTCACCCAGATGGGACACAGTGTAGCGGAGATGATAAACTCCGGCAAACTCAGCTGCATCCACAATCCCTTCCGGCTCATCGTCCGCTCCTCGCTATAATGCCTACTTCACGTATTTGCGAAGGATTTTGTCAAGAGGTTTTGCAAGGGACTCGGCCATGAGGCGGTAACCGTAGCCGTCGGGGTGTGAACCATCTGCTGTCCACTCGTGTGTGCCGTCAAGAGTGCAGGTGCTGTCCACCCAATACACATTCTCATATTTCTTTAGCGCTATCTTCATCAGGCTGTCGGCCACTGCAATCCTGTCTTCCTCTCTCTTCCGGTAAGCGGGATCGAAATTGCGTTTCTCACGATAGAGTGTTTTGATGAAAATGAGAGGCACGCCGGGAGCCTTGGCCTGAAACTTCTCTATGAAGGGGAAAAGCCTTTCCTCTATCTGCTGGACTGAGGGATTCGAGAAGGCGTCACACACATAAGCATCCACGTCCTCAGCCTCGAGCAAAATATCGGCAAAATAGGACTGAAGTTTGGAATTGCCGGAGAAGCCCATATTGATGAAATGGTAGCCCGTCATCCTTGCCAACTGGGCGGAATAGCTCAGAGCGGCCCTCTCGGCGCCTGCCCCCTGGGTGAATGATGAGCCGAAGACAGCAATGCGGCCCTTGAAGGGATTCTGCGCCGGAGCTATGAAACTACCTTCATCAGTAACCACTTCCAGTCTCTCAAGCTCCTGAAACAAAGGAAGATACAACAGACATTCCTTTTCCACCGGCTCAGACTTCTTGAGCAGAACCAGCTCGTAGGGACTTTCCCCCTTCTTGGGGCGTTCGTTGCCGGCATAAATCCACTTGCCACCTTCCTTGATGTAGAGATCAAAGCCCTTGGGACCGTAACCGCGCAAATCACTGTTGGACTTGCCATACCAGGCCTTAACTCCAATGTATGAGGAATTGGTCTTGAAAGCCAGGGCCATACCGGCGCAAAGTTTTCCTTGAAGGGCCTCGCTCTTTGTCATTTGCGGGTATTTTTCCGTATCGACGCGATGCCAGGGTTGAGCAGTGCTCAATAATTTGCCGACAACGGTCATTTTCGTGCCATCAGTGTATTGATAGGACTGAGCATCAATAAGTTGGGAAGAGACCAAAAGAGTCAGAAGCAATGCAATTCGTTTCATATTTGGGCGTATTACAGGGTTATATGTGTATCATTTTTCGAATTCCAAATCGGCGAAAAACTCGGGGCGATGATAATCCGGCGAAGGGGTTTGGATGGGAGCCCAGCTGACATAATGGGGTCGCGGCAATCTGTCGCCGCACTTGTAAACATTGGCTGTGGCCTTCAGGCCGTCGAACGAAGCTATGGCATCCTTGAACAAAGCCGTGGCCGGTATGCGCAGGGCAAGTTCCCAAGCACCTGTTGCGCGGTCTTCAAAAGGCTTCCGCTCAAGCGTGCAGAACCTGTCCACAGAGGCAAGAGTGTCAAGGGGAGCAGGGATACGGCCGTGACGACCCTCTCCATAGGCTTCCAGAAGGGTGCCTATGCAGTTGCACTCAAAATTATAATAACCCTTGCCGGAGGGGCGCAGGAAGAGTTCGACGCAGGAATCCTCCCACACCTTGCCCAAATCTTCCGTGGCAAGGGCTCGGCTGAGGGCCTCCTCCACCTTGTAGTGGACGAGAAGTTCTGTGCCAGTATGGGCCAGGGCAAACTGCACAAGAGGTTTGTCTGGATATTCGGCCGGCCAGTTGACACAGTCGAGAGTATGGTACTCAATGCCCCCGCCTGCAAAAAGAGCAGGGATGGCAGAGGCGTCAGTAGGGGCAGAAACAAGTTTCTTTATTATCAGTTTTTGGGAACGCTTGCAGGGCTCCAGATGAAGCATAATATGCGTATTGTCTCCCAGCTCTGCCCTCAGATCGCGTTCTATGGCGCTGGCGTGGCGGTGGGCCTCACTCAGACTTATGTCTCCGGGCAGGCGCAGGTGCATTTCAATTGCCATCTTATTGCCTATGTTGCGGGTATAAATGTTGTGTATATCCTCCACCATGGAATCTCGCGAGACTATGGCTATTATTTTGTCCACCGTCTCCTTCGGGAGGCTCTTCTCGAGCAGTTCACCGAAGGATTTGCCTATGATTTTGGCGGCGGCCACGAGTATCATCACACTGACAACCACGGCGGCTACGGGGTCAAGCACCGTCCACTTGCTGCCGAAGAAGACGGCGGCGCCTATGCCGATGGCAGTGCCTACGGAAGAGAGCGCGTCACTGCGGTGATGCCAGGCATTGGCCTCAAGCGCCCCGGAGTGGACTTCCACGGCAACCTTCTTGGTAACGCGGTACACAATCTCCTTTACCACAATGCTCAATACGGCCGCGGCAAAGGCTATCCAGCCGGGAGAATCCAGAGTGCCTCCCTTCAAGACAAAGATGATCTTCTCGACTCCGTCCAAAGCCAAGGACACGGCCACGACAATCAGGGCCATGCCTATCACCGAACTGGCCACGGTTTCGTACTTTCCGTGACCGTAAGCATAGTCACGGTCGGCCGGTTTGTTGCTGATTTTCACAAAGATAAGCACTACCAAATCCGTCAGAAAGTCGCTCAGGGAATGCACTGCATCGGCAATCATCGCGGCGGAATGCCCAAAAATTCCGGCGAGAAATTTCAGAATCAGCAGCAGGGTGTTGGCAATGGTTCCCCCTATGGTAACCCTGTAAATCTTTTTCTCTCTTGTTTCCATCATTGCAGCGAAAATATACCACTACTCAAGTTTCGCAAGTCATAACTTATTTAAGTAATCCTCAGAAAATGCGCAGGCGCCTTATGAGCCTGAGCGCGCAAGTGGGCAGCAGGCCTACAGCCACATCCAGCAGTTTGGTATAGAAGCCGGGAGTAATCTGTCCCCTGCCCCTTTCCACGGCTCGCACTGCCTTACGGGCAAGACGCTCCGGTCTGATTATGTAACCGAAGAAAAGTCCCGCCTTCATAGCCGCCGGAGAAAGATTGTAGAGGGTCGTGGCCACAGCTCCGGGCCGTACGCAGCACACATTGACACCCTTCCCGCGCAGCTCTATGTGGGTAGAACGGGAAAACAGCCGTACAAAGCCCTTCGTGGCCGAATAAGTAGCCATTCTCTGGGCCCCGAAATCGGAGGT
>JAEDMF010000038.1 GCA_016303175.1 Bacteroidales bacterium | reverse complement strand
TTATGTCATTGGATAAAGTTACCATATTGCCTGCGGAGAAACTCTCCGACGGTTGGATTGCTCCGGAATATATTCCTTCTGGCAAGGATAAGTATTACCTGAGGAACCGTCAGTCCCGTGCTCCGAAAGGAGGCTGGAGGCACCTGCGCAGCGCTGAAATAGCAGCCCTGGTTCGCAATGCCAACACTGCAGGCAGTTGGGATACGATATGGGTTACTGACGAGTTCGATCCGGAATACGTGCGCAACAACCAGTTTATGGGCACGGTTCGCATAGGCAGGATAGTCAATGCCGGTCTCCAATTCCACGACCTGCGCCTTCCTGTCGGAATTACCAACTCCGTCATTCATTCCTGTGACATAGGCAACGACTGCGCCATCCATAGCGTCCACTACATCAGCCATTACATCATAGGCGACTGCTGCATTCTGTTCAATGTGGACGAGATGTCCACAACGGACCACGCCAAGTTCGGCAACGGCGTTGTCAAGGACGGTGAAGACGAGGATGTGCGTGTGGAACTCCACGTGATGAACGAGACAGGCAGCCGAGCCATATTGCCTTTTGACGGTATGATTACAGCGGACGCCTATCTTTGGGCCAAGTTCGTGGATGACAAGCCTCTGCAGGAGCGGCTCAAGGAACTCACCCAAAATTCCGTGGATCATCATAGGGGTTACTACGGCACCTTGGGGGACGGCAGTGTCATCAAGATGTCCCAAATCATCAAGGATGCCAAAATAGGACCTTGTTGTTATATCAAAGGGGCCAGCAAACTCAAGAACATTACCATCAATTCTTCTGCGAAGGAGCCTACCCAGATAGGTGAGAACGTGATACTTGTGAACGGAATCGTGGGCCTTGGCTGCCGCATTTTCTACGGAGTCACGGCCGTGC
This sequence comes from Bacteroidales bacterium, assembly GCA_016303175.1. Classification (GTDB taxonomy): domain Bacteria; phylum Bacteroidota; class Bacteroidia; order Bacteroidales; family UBA932; genus Cryptobacteroides. Next base: position 11,732 of record JAEDMF010000038.1, on the reverse strand, counting down.
GCTTTGTAATCTGCAATAATTGCAGCCTCAAGTACGGCGCCCGCGTGATAAATTCCGTTTTGGGCGACAATAGCACCATTTCCTGCTGCGAGGTGCTCAACAACCTTATTTTCCCCGCCCACGAGCAGCATCACAACAATTCCTTCCTCATTGCCTCCTGCGTGCAGGGACAGAGCAATATGGCGGCCGGAGCCACCATCGGTTCCAACCACAACAGCCGCTCCAATGACGGTGAAATTGAGGCCGGCAGGGGCTTCTGGCCCGGCCTGAGTTCATCGGTGAAGCACTCCAGCAGGTTTGCCTGCTTCACCCTGCTCAACAAGGGGGCATATCCCTCCGAGCTGGATATCAAACTGCCCTTCAGTCTTGTGCTCAATGATGAGCAGCACGACGAGTTGCAGGTGATGCCCGCCTATTGGTGGATGTACAATACCTACGCCCTTGCGCGCAACAATTGGAAATTCCAGACACGCGACAAGCGCATAACCAAGACCCAGAACATTGAGTTCGACACTTTCGCTCCCGACAGTATGGAGCAGGTCATACTCGGACGCAAGTTGCTGGAAATCTGGACAGCCAAGGCGTGGTACAGAAAGAATAATCAAGAATTCGACAAATATTCAGAGAAACAGCTTCGGGCTAAGGGCTACGAGCTGCTGTCTGGAGATCCGGCCGTTGTTGACGCTCTCGAGGTGTTCGCGGAAGGCATGGAGAAAGGAAAACGCAAGGAACGTATCCTGAAGGTTTACAGCTCTTATAAGGCTTATGGCGATATGCTGGTGCATTACGCTGTGATGAACGCCCTGTCTTATATCGAAGCGAACCCGGGTGAGACCTTGAGCTCCATGTCGGATATGCTCAAGAGCCGTCGCCAGCGCGAGTGGATGAACCTCGGAGGACAGCTTATGATGACCACGGACATAGACCGTCTCAGACGGGATATTGTGGACGGCAAGCTGACTTCCTGGAAGGATATCCACAAACGCTACAACGACATCTGGAGACGTTATCCTCTGGACAAGCTTCGTCACGCCTATCTCTCTTTGTGTTATGTTCTGAAAGTCGATAAAGTAGGAGCCGTGCAGTGGCAGCAGGCCATAGATGATGAAATCCGCATCCAGCGTTTCATCTGTGAGCACGTGCGCTCGACCCGCAACAAGGACCACGAGAATCCTTTCCGCAAGGCAACCTGCCGTAGCGAAGAGGAGGCTCTTGCCGTGTTCGGAACTATCGACGCCAATTCATTCGTCAGACAGACGGAGGCCTCCCTGGCCGATGTCCTCTGCAGGCTCGAGTTGTTAAGAACCAGGATCTGACCGTCTGAAGGCAGGTCCCGACAAAGAGACCTTTTACATATTATGTGTGGAATAGTTGGCTATAATGGCCACAACCAGGCCGCCCCCATTCTTTTGGACGGCCTGTCTAAGCTTGAATACCGGGGTTATGACTCCGCAGGCGTAGCCGTGCGCGAAGAAAACGGCAAAATCAACGTAGTAAAGGCTAAAGGCCGCCTCAAGGTACTTTCCGAGAAGGTGGACGGAGGCCGGACACTGGAGGGGTGCATAGGCATAGGTCATACCCGTTGGGCTACCCACGGCGAGCCGAGCGAATCCAATGCCCATCCCCACATTTCCGGCGAATACTCCGGTCAGTCCCTTGTGACCGGTGTCCACAACGGAATAATAGAGAACTTCCTGGAAATCCGCGAAAAATTGGAAAAGAACGGCTATGAATTTTATTCCCAGACCGACACCGAGGTTGCAATCAAGCTTGTTGATTATTATTACCAGAAGCTCTCAAATCCCTCTGCGGCCATAAGCAAAGCAATGTTCCGCCTTCGCGGCTCTTATGCCATTGCCTTGATGTTCAATGATTTGCCGGACCAGATATGGGTTGCCCGCAAGGACAGCCCCCTGATTGTCGGAGTGCGGGAAGGGGAATCTTTTATAGCTTCCGACGTGCCGGCCATACTCAAATACACTCGCAGCATCTATTATGTTGGCAATCTCGAAATGGCCTGTCTCAAGGCCGGAGAAGCCGAATTCTTCAATATCGAGGGCGAGAGCCTGAGCAAGGAGCCTGTAGAGATTACCTGGGATGCCGAGGCGGCGGAGAAAGGAGGCTACGAGCATTTTATGATGAAGGAAATCCACGAGCAGCCCAAGGCGCTTTCCGACACCCTTTCCTCTTTTGTAAAAAAGGACAGGATAGACCTGGGTGCCACTGGCTTGACAGAGGATATTATCAGGAACATTTCTTCAATGCATATTGTCGCATGCGGCAGTGCATGGCATGTGGGTATGTGCACCCAGTACGTTATGGAGGACATTGCGCGCATACCTGTGCGTGTTGAAGTTGCATCCGAATTTCGCTACCGCAACCCCATTCTGGACAATGATGCTCTTGTTGTGATTATCTCCCAATCCGGTGAGACGGCAGACTCTCTGGCGGCCCTGCGGGAGGCCAAGGGAAGGGGAGTGCGCACTCTTGCCATAGTCAACGTCGTGGGCAGTTCCATCGCCAGGGAGGCCGACCACGTGCTTTACACCCTTGCCGGCCCCGAAATAGCCGTGGCTACCACCAAGGCCTACAGCACCCAGCTGCTTGCCGGCTACGTCCTTGCAGTGGAATTCGGACGGGTCAGGGGCCTTGTCGACGAGCAGCAGTACGCCCGTTACATCGACCAGCTCAAAACCCTTCCGGACAAGGTCGCCGGCCTGCTCTCCGATAAGGAGCGCATCCAGTGGTTCGCCTCCAAGTATGCCCACGCCCGCGATGCCTTCTTCATCGGCAGGGGGCCGGATTACGCCGTGGCCCTTGAGGGCAGCCTTAAGATGAAGGAGGTTTCCTACGTCCATTCGGAGGCCTATGCGGCCGGTGAATTAAAGCATGGCACCATCTCCCTGATTGAGGATAAGACCCTGCTGGTCGGGGTGCTGACCCAGAGCGCCCTCTACGAGAAGACAGTGTCCAATATGGTCGAATGCAAGAGCAGGGGAGCCTACCTTATGGCTATAGCCACCGCGGGGCACTACGAGATTGAAGACACCGCCGACTTCACCATCTATATTCCCCGGGTTGACGAGCACTTTGCTCCTTCGTTAGCCATCATCCCCCTCCAACTGCTGGGCTACTATACCTCCGTGGCCAAGGGTCTCGACGTGGATAAGCCCCGGAATCTGGCAAAAAGTGTCACCGTGGAATAAGTCCCGTTCCGAGTGGTACAAAATGCAGTGAAAAATTTTTCATCAAAGTTTGTAACTGCTTGATAATACGATAGTTTAACCTCCAACTTTTCTGGTAGAAAGTTTGCATAATTTCTTCAGAAAAGTTTGGAGGTTGAATTATTTTTCGTATCTTTGCAGTCCCTAAAAATGGGGGTATTATGCCTAAGTGGCTGATATACAGATAATTAACGATTAAATTATACAAAGCTATGCTACAACCAAAGAAAACCAAATTCAGAAGGCAGCAGAAAGGCCGTATGAAAGGCATTGCTCAGCGTGGTAACCAGCTTTCTTTCGGATCCTTCGGTATCAAGACTTTGGAGAGCTGCTGGCTTACCGGTCGCCAGATTGAGGCTGCCCGTCAGGCAGTTGTGCGCTATATGAAGCGTGAAGGAAAAATCTGGATTACGGTATTCCCCGACAAGCCCTACACAAAGAAACCTGCCGAGGTGCGAATGGGTAAAGGTAAGGGTAATCCTGAGGGCTTCGTCGCTCCCATCACTCCCGGTCGTATCATCATTGAGGCTGAGGGCGTTCCTATGGAGATCGCAAAAGAGGCGCTTCGCCTCGGCTCACAGAAACTTCCTGTAAAGACAAAGTTCGTGGTCCGCAGGGATTATGTTGAATAAATTTAACGGAGAAAAAGATGAAAGCACAGGAAATCAGAGAAATGTCGGTCGCTGACCTCAAGGAGCGTATCGAAGTGGAGAAAAACAATCTCTCTACTATGAAATTGAACCACTGCATCTCTCCGTTGGAGGATACATCCGCAATTGCCAAGACAAGAGCTGACATCGCTCGTATGATGACAATTCTTGCACAGAAAGAAAAACAGAACTAAAATGGAAAGAAATCTTCGAAAAGAAAGAATTGGTCTGGTTGTCAGCAATAAGATGGACAAAACCATCATTGTAGCTGTAGAAACTCAGGAGAAACATCCCATCTACGGCAAATTTGTGAAGAAAACCACCAAGTTCGTTGCACAGGATGAAAAGAACGAGTGCAGCGAGGGCGACAAAGTTCGCATTATGGAGACCCGTCCTTTGAGTAAGACAAAGAGATGGAGATTAGTTGAAATCGTAGAAAAAGTTAAGTAGAAATGGTACAGCAAGAAACACGTTTACAGGTGGCTGACAACAGCGGTGCAAAGGAAGTTCTGTGCATCCGCGTGCTTGGCGGTACACGCCACCGTTATGCAAAGGTGGGCGATCAGATCGTCGTTGCAATCAAAAGTGCCCTTCCTGCCGGCGATGCCAAGAAAGGCAGCGTTTCAAAGGCTGTAGTGGTACGTACCAAAAAGGAAATCCGTCGTCCCGACGGTTCATATATCCGTTTCGATGACAATGCTTGCGTTCTTCTGAACAACGCCGGTGAGCTGCGTGGAACACGTATCTTCGGCCCCGTTGCGCGTGAGCTTCGTGAGAACTATATGAAAATTGTTTCACTGGCACCTGAGGTCCTTTAATATATTATAGGTATGAATCGTATTAAGAAAGGCGACAATGTTATCGTAATTTCAGGTAACAGCAAGGGCAAGACCGGCAAGGTTTTGACCGTCATCCCCGAAAAGGACCGCGTTATTGTTGAGGGCGTGGCTATGGTAAGCAAACACACCAAACCCAATGCCAAGAATCCTCAGGGCGGTATTGTTAAACAAGAGGCCAGCATCCACGTCTCAAATGTAGCTTTGGTTGACCCCAAGAGCGGAAAAGCAACCCGTATCGGCTACAAAGTTGAGGACGGCAAGAAGGTTCGCGTGGCTAAAAAATCAGGAGAGGAGATTAAATAATGGCAAAGAAAGCAGCAGAGCAGAGCGCTCTTCCTACAGGCTATGTAGCCACCCTCAAAAACACATACAAGACCCAGATTGTGGACAAGTTGATGAAGGAGTTCAACTACACCACCGTTATGCAGTGCCCCAAGCTCACCAAAATTACTCTCAATATGGGTGTTGGTGATGCAACTCAGGACAAGAAACTCGTCGATGATGCTCAGCAGCAGTTGTCTGCAATCACCGGCCAGAAGGCTGTGATTACTGCATCCAAGAAGGATATCTCCAACTTCAAGCTCCGTAAGGGCCAGTCCATCGGCGCCAAGGTTACTCTTCGCGGCACCAAGATGTACGAGTTCCTCGAGAGGCTTATCCGCATCTCACTTCCCCGTATCCGTGACTTCGGCGGCATTTCCACCAAGCTTGACGGCAAGGGCAACTATACTCTCGGCATCAAGGAGCAGATTATCTTCCCCGAGATAGACATCGAGAAGATTGCCAAGATTATGGGTCTGGAAATCACTTTTGTAACAACAGCAAACACAGACGCCGAGGCTTATGCCCTCCTGCGTGAATTCGGTTTGCCCTTCAAGAAAAACAACTAAAACAGTACTATGGCAAAAGAATCAATGAAAGCTCGCGAGGTAAAACGCGCGAAATTAGTTGCAAAGTACGCTGAGAAACGTAAGGCTCTCAAAGAGGCCGGTGACTGGGCTGCGCTCGACAAGCTCCCCAAGAACTCCGCTCCTTGCCGCCTTCACAACCGTTGCTCACTCACTGGCCGTCCCAAGGGCTATATGCGCTTCTTCGGTATCAGCCGTATCCAGTTCCGTGAGATGGCAGCCAACGGTCTCATCCCCGGCGTAAAGAAGGCAAGCTGGTAAAACAGACACAAACACTTTTAATATTAACCAATAGGATATCGGACGCGAAGGCGTCGAATCTTCAAAAAAACACAAAAAAATGACTGATCCTATCGCAGATTACCTCACCAGGGTTCGCAATGCTTACCTTGCAGGTAACAAAATCGTGGAGGTTCCTTCGTCCAAGATGAAACTCGCCATCACAAAGATTCTTTGTGAGAAAGGTTACATCCTCAGCTACAAGCTGGTTGAAGGCAAGCCCTCCGACACAATCAAAATCGCTTTGAAGTACCACCCTGTCACCAAGGTTGCCGCAATCAAGAGCATCCAGCGTGTCAGCCGTCCCGGTCTTCGTACCTATGCAGACGTGGAGAACCTTCCCAGAGTGCTCAACGGTCTGGGTATTGCCATTCTCTCTACATCCAAGGGCATCGTTTCCGACAAGGAAGCCCGTGAAATGCACGTAGGTGGCGAAGTGTTGTGCTATGTTTATTAATATTTAATTAAGATCGAAATGTCAAGAATAGGTAAATTGCCTGTAGTCCTTCCCGCCGGCGTCACTTGCACAGTTGACGGCAACGTAGTGAAGGTGAAAGGCCCTCACGGTGAGCTTTCGCAGAAAGTTGACCCTGCCATCACTGTGGTAGTGGAGGGAAATGAAATCAAAGTTACCCGCCCGACTGATCTTCCCCGTCACCGTTCTATGCACGGCCTGTACCGTGCCCTCATAGCCAATATGGTGCATGGTGTTAGTCAGTTGTATGAGATCCGTCAGGAGTTCATCGGTGTGGGTTATAAAGTTGACGTTCAGGGCCAGATTATCAATATGTCTCTGGGCTATTCACACGAAATCCAGATGATGGTTCCTGTAGAAGTGAAGGCAGAGACCGAGCCTCTGAAGAAGGGTCAGAACCCCGTTCTCATCCTTCGCAGCTGCGACAAGCAGCTTGTAGGTCAGGTTGCCGCCAAGATACGCTCTCTGCGCAAACCCGAGCCTTACAAGGGTAAAGGTATCAAGTTCGTCGGCGAGACTCTTCGTCGCAAGGCAGGTAAATCAGCAGGCGCTAAATAGTAGGAGGACAACGTTATGGCATTGAATAAAATTCAGAGAAGACAAAGGATTCACTACCGTATCCGTAAAGTTGTCAATGGTACTGCTGAGAGGCCTCGTATGGTCGTATTCCGCAGCAACAAACAGATTTACGTTCAGGTTGTTGATGATACGAAGGGCGTTACACTCGTTGCCGCCGCTTCGAACGACAAGGAACTTGCACTCGAGTGCAAGGGCAAGTCAGGCAAGGATGCAGCCGCAATCGTCGGCAAGAAGATTGCAGAGCGTGCCCTCGCCCAGGGTATTTCCACAGTGTCTTTCGACCGTGGAGGTTACCTCTATCATGGTAGAGTTAAAAGTTTGGCAGACGCTGCCCGTGAGGGTGGCCTAATTTTCTAGGACTATGGCAAATACAAACGTAAACAAAGTAAGGACAGCCGACCTTGAGCTCAAGGATAGGCTGGTGGCCATCCAGAGGGTTACCAAGGTATCCAAGGGTGGACGTCACTTCAGCTTCGCAGCGATTGTAGTTGTAGGTGACGAGAACGGCGTCGTAGGCTATGGTCTTGGAAAGGCCAATGAGGTTACTACCGCCATTTCAAAGGGTGTTGAGGACGCAAAGAAGAACCTCATCAAAATTCCCGTGCTCAACGGAACCATTCCTCACGAGCAGGAGTGCAAGTACAGTGGTGCCCGCGTATTCATGAAACCTGCCGCTCCCGGTACCGGTGTAAAGGCCGGTGGCGCCATGCGTGCCGTGTTCGAGTCCGTAGGCATCAAGAACGTGCTCGCCAAGTCAAAGGGTTCTTCCAACCCCCACAACCTCGTGAAGGCTACCGTTGCCGCTCTCGCTCAGATGCGTGACGCCTACACGGTTGCAGGTCTTCGCGGAGTGTCAATGAACAAAGTATTTAACGGCTAGGAGGCAGAGTAATATGGCAAAAATCAAGATTACACAGGTTGTAAGCCGTTGCGGCGCAACCAAACGTCAGATTGCGAATCTGGCATCGCTTGGTCTTCGCAAACTGCATCAGACCGTAGAAGTAGAATCAAATCCCGTCACACTCGGTATGTTGAACAAGGTTCAGCATCTGGTGAAGGTCGAGGAGCTTAAATAAGGAGGACCAGGAATATGAGTCTCAACAATCTTACCCCCGCAAAGGGTTCCCTCGGAAGACAGAAGAGGGTAGGTCGTGGCGAAGGTTCAGGTCATGGCGGTCAGAGCTGCCGTGGTATGAACGGTGCCAAGTCACGTTCAGGTTATTCCTCAAAGAAGGGCTTCGAGGGTGGTCAGATGCCTATCAACCGCCGTCTGCCCAAGTTCGGTTTCACCAACCCCAACCGCGTTGAGTACAAGGGTATCAATGTTTCCATGCTTCAGTCTCTCTCTGAGAAGATTGGTGCCAAGGACATTACCATCAATACTTTGCGCGAGGCCGGTTTCATTTCAAAGAACCAGCTCGTGAAGATTCTCGGAAACGGTGAGCTCACAGCGAAACTGAATGTTACGGCCAACGCATTCTCAAAATCGGCTGTTGCCAAGATTGAAGCTGCCGGCGGTAAAACCACTGTAGAATAACAATGAAAAAGTTCATTCAGACAATAAAGAACATCTGGAAGATCGACGAACTGCGCCAGAGGATAGGGTACACCCTTCTTCTGGTGTTGGTGTACCGTCTCGGCAGCTTCATCGTGCTGCCGGGCATTGACGCCACACTGCTTGCCGGCTCAGAGCTCAAGAAGACAGCATCCGAGGGTCTTGTCGGCCTGTTGGATATGTTCTCCGGCGGAGCCTTCGGTAACGCGTCGATTTTTGCTCTCGGTGTGATGCCCTATATCTCGGCCTCCATCGTCATCCAGCTGCTCGGAGTGTTCGTTCCTTATTTCCGCAAGCTCCAAATGGAAGGAGAGAGCGGCCGCAGGAAAATGAACCAGATGACAAGGTTCCTTACCATCCTCATCATTGCTATCCAGGGTCCTGCCTATGTTGCAGCCCTGCACAATCAGCTTCCTGCTGAAGCCTTCGTGGCAGTGAACAAGCTCGGTTGGAGCAACTTTATGTTCAACCTTACATCGACCATCATTCTGCTTGGCGGCACAATGTTCGTGATGTGGCTTGGTGAGCGCATTACCGACAGGGGTATCGGCAACGGTATTTCCCTCATAATTATGATAGGTATCATCGCCCGTCTGCCCTTTGCTGTCATTGCCGAGTTCAATGCCAAGCTCAACGGTACCGGTGTTGGCGGACTTCTTATCTTTGTAGTGGAAATCATCGTTCTGTTCTTCGTATTCATCGCAGCCATTGCGATTGTACAGGCAGTGCGCAAGGTTCCCGTACAGTATGCCAAGAGAGTTGTCGGAAACAAGCAGTACGGCGGCGTACGCCAGTATCTGCCCCTGAAAATCAACGCTGCGGGTGTAATGCCCATCATCTTTGCACAGGCACTGATGCTCTTCCCCCTGATTTTCGGCCGTTTCGACAGCACCCGCGGTCTTGCTGCAGCTTTCAGTGATTACACAGGCATCTGGTACAATCTCGTATTCGGTATCCTGGTCATCCTCTTCACATATTTCTACACCTCAGTCACAGTGAACCCCACTATGATGGCTGAAGAAATCAAGAAGAACAACGGTTTCATACCCGGCGTAAAACCCGGCAAGGCAACAGCATCCTATCTTGACGATATTATGTCACGCGTGACCCTTCCGGGCTCCATCGCTCTGGCTATCATCGCCATCCTGCCTGCCATTGCCGTGCTTTGCGGTGTGAACAACCGTTTTGCGAGCTTCTACGGCGGTACTTCGCTGCTGATTCTCGTGGGTGTGGTGCTGGACACTCTCCAGCAGATTGAAAGTCAGCTGTTGATGCGTCATTATGACGGATTGATGAAGACCGGAAGGCTCAAGGGCCGTTCCGGTATGTAATTTCCCAAAAGAGATCTTTGATAGATGGTACAACCAAAAAATGCTGAGGAATTGGAGCTGATGCGCGAGAATGCGATTCTCGTATCCAAGACATTGGCTGTGGTCGGTAAAGCGGTCGCCCCAGGTGTGACAACTAATCAGTTGAATAGGCTGGCCGAGACCTACATCCGCGATAACGGAGCCATTCCCTCTTTTCTTGGTTACGATGGTTTCCCCGCAGCGCTGTGTATGTCTGTAAACGACACCGTTGTGCACGGTTTCCCTTCTGACTATGTTCTGAAGGAGGGAGATATCCTTTCCGTGGATTGCGGTACACTGTACAAGGGCTATAACGGTGACTCCGCCTACACTTTCGCGGTCGGCGAGGTGTCTGCCGAAGTAGCGCGTTTGCTTGCAGTTACAAAGGAGTCGTTATACAGGGGTATTGCAGCCGCTGTGGCAGGAGCCCGTACCGGAGACATCGGACACGCGGTGCAGTCGTATTGCGAGGCCGCCGGTTTCTCCGTTGTCCGTGAGTTGGAAGGACACGGAGTCGGTAAAGAGATGCACGAGAATCCCGGCATTCCCAATTTCGGATGCAGGGGTAAGGGTGCAAAACTTACCGCCGGAATGACCATTTGCATTGAACCGATGATCAATATGGGCAGCCGTTCTGTATATCTGGCCAATGATGGCTGGGCTGTAAAGACGGTTGACCATAAGCCATCGGCTCATTTCGAGCTTACGGTTGCTGTCAGAAAAGGTGCCCCGGAAGTACTCTCTACATTTGATTTCATCGAGGGAAGAAGAGAATTATAAGAAGAAATTTATGGCTAAGCAAACTTCAATTGAACAGGAGGGCGTAATCATCGAGACCCTGCCCAATGCAATGTTTAAGGTGGAACTGGAGAACGGCCACGTTCTTCTGGCTCACATTTCAGGCAAGATGAGGATGAATTATATCAAGATTCTCCCGGGAGACAGAGTCAAGGTTGAGATTTCTCCTTATGATTTGACCAAAGGAAGAATTTCTTTCAGATACAAATAAAAAATACATATTATGAAAGTAAAAGCATCCATCAAGAAGCGCAGCGAGGATTGCAAGATTGTAAAGCGCAAAGGCCGTCTTTATGTTATCTGCAAAAAGAACCCCAAGTTCAAAATGCGCCAGGGATAATTCAATTGTTAACAATTAAAAGTAAAGAATAATTATGGCACGTATAGCCGGTGTTGATTTACCTAACAACAAACAGGGTGAGATCGCTCTGACCTATATCTTCGGTATAGGACGCAGCTCCGCTAAGACTATCCTCAGCGAGTGCGGCATTGATCCCACCATCAAATGTGGAGACTGGAACGACGACCAGATTGCTGCTATCCGTTCTAAGATAGGCGAGGAGTACAAAATCGAGGGCGAGCTCCGTTCAGTTATCCAGATGAACATCAAACGACTGATGGATATCGGTTGCTACCGTGGTATCCGTCACCGTCTCGGTCTGCCTGTACGCGGTCAGAGCACAAAGAACAACGCTCGTACTCGTAAGGGTCGTAAGAAAACTGTTGCAAACAAGAAGAAAGCAACTAAATAGTGATGAATTATGGCAAAGAAAACTACATCAACCAAGAAAAGAGTCGTTAAAGTTGACGCTTATGGCGAGGCCCATATTTCATCAACTTTCAACAATGTTATTGTTACTCTTACCAATGCACAGGGTCAGGCAATCAGCTGGTCTTCTGCCGGTAAGAACGGTTTCAGGGGCTCCAAGAAGAATACTCCTTACGCTGCTCAGGTTTCTGCCGAGGATGCTGCAAAGACAGCATACGATCTCGGTCTGCGCAAAGTAAAGGCTTATGTTAAAGGTCCCGGTGCAGGTCGCGAATCCGCCATCAGGGCCATCCACGGCTCAGGTATC
>JAEDMF010000203.1 GCA_016303175.1 Bacteroidales bacterium | reverse complement strand
TCAATGACGTCATCCAGCGCCTTGGCTATAGAGCAAATCCGAATGCCTCGATGCTGGCCTCACGCAAACGCCTCACCATAGCCTGTCTCATCCCACGCTTCGAGGAAGGAGACTACTGGAGTGTAGCCTGCAAGGGATTTACCAATGGTGTGACAGCCATCAAAACCTGCGATATAAAGACAGACATCCACGTCTTCGACCCTGACAGCATAGACTCATTCAGGGAAGAATGCAGCAAAATCATAAACTCCAAACCATCAGGCGTCATCACCAACGTCGTCTTCGCGGACGAGGTCAAACAGTTCGCATATAGGCTCGATGCGGCCGGCATCCCCTATGCCTTTGTAGACCAAAAGATTGACGGACTGAACTACAGCCTCTACTTCGGCGCGGACCCTTACGAAGCCGGCTACCTTGGCGCCTATCTGCTGACTCACAGGATGGAAGTCAAGGACATAGCCATAATAAGGCTGATTCGCGACATGGAACGGAAAGCAGACCCCAACAAGGTCAGAAGGCAGGGAGTTGCCGATTATATAGCCGAAAACTGCCCCGGATGCAGGTTGCACACCATATTCATACCGCCTCACGAGCCGGAGACGACCTATAAGATTCTCGACACATTTTTCAAAGAGCATAGGGAAATCAAGCATCTCATAATGGCTAATTCCCGCGTCCACCTTATTGCCGACTACCTGCGTCGCAATCCCTGCACGGAGCGTCACGTCGTAGGTTTCGACGACCTCGAGAAGAACATAGCCGCCCTGAACGAAGGTCTGGTGGAATTCCTTGTGACCCGAAATATACCTATGCAGTCCTTCTACACCATCTCCCAGCTTGCATCAGTAATCGTCAGCGGCAAGAAGGCCCCGGAGCGGGACAATCTGGTGCATATGGACATACTTCACAGGCTCAATTCTGGTCATTACGCAGGGCAAATATACAAACAATCTGTTCCGGATAAAAATTTTTAATGTAACTTAAAGTTACTTATTCTGGGCCGATGTCTGGAACTTGTCGATATTGATGATGAAACGGTCGTGGGTACCCTCGCCTATCAGACCACGCTCATCGTAGGCCTTGACGCTGAAAGTGATTTTCCTGCGGTCAATGGCTACGACCTCACTGTCGGCCCAAACCTTCATTCCGGCGGGAGTGGCAGACAGATGCGATACGTCCACGTGGGTCCCCACCGAACTCTGTCCCTCCTCCAGGAAGGGCTCAATCGAAAGGCAGGCCGCCTTCTCCATAAGAGCAATCATCATAGGTGTGGAAAACACCTTCACCTTGCCGCTTCCGACGTTTGTGGCGACATTATTCTCGCCCACAATGGTCTCCTGATGGCCTTTAATTCCTATTTCAAGCATAATATTCCGCATTTTATTAACCTCAAAAATACAAATTTAAAGCGGATTGCACACATTTTATGCAACAACAGTAGCAATTCTTGACTAAAAGCGGTAAATTTGCGGCCGCAAATGCCTGGGAATACCACAAAACAACGGATTCAGCAGGGCAAAGTATAACCAAAATATTAAATGATGAAAAAAACTATCTTCGTCGGCGCGCTCGCGTCACTGATTCTATTCAGCTCAAGACTTTACGCTGAGAATTCCGCAAACACTATCATAAATTCCGTCGAAGCAGGCTCTGACGCCGCCGAGGCTGCCGCAGAAGCGTCAAAAGGCAAAACAAAGAAAGCCTCCGCACGCAAAACCAAGGGCAACGGCGCCACAAGCCTCTCCCTCTTTTACGACCTCGGCGCTGACCGCCAGATATTTACAACCACCATCGAAGGCTTCTACACCGACCCCTGGGGCAGCACCTTCTTCTTCGTGGACCACGACTACCCTATGAACTTCTCCCCTGCCTACGCAGATGCCACCAAGAAAGAGAAAGCCCTCGGAGGCACCTATTGGGAGATTGCCCGCGCACTCAACTTCTGGCACAACAGCCCCGTCAAGGACCTCAGCGCCCATATCGAGTACAACGGCGGCGCATACAGGGAATATGACATCCACCACGCCTTCCTCGTCGGCGTGGAGTACCTTCTGCACAACAAGGACTACAGCAATACCTTCACCTTCCAGCTCCTCTACAAGAATACCATTTATCCCGCCGGCGTATGGAGCACCGACAAAGGCTACGAGAAGCACCACCAGAGCCTTGTTCCCCTCCAGTTTACCTTCGTATGGGGGATGAACAACATAGGCGGCGTAAAGGGGCTCAACTTCAGCGGCTTCATTGATGTATGGGGAGAAGACCACTATGTTTACAAGGCTGAAGACTGGGCTCACGGCCCCGACTACACTACCAAGCCCCGCCTTGCCTACGTGACCGCCATCACCGAGCCCCAACTCTGGTATGCCTTCGGCCAGCACTTTGGCTGCGACAACCTCAATGTCGGCACCGAGATAGAGATTTCCTGGGACTTCGGCGCCACAGCAGGCTTCCGCATCCGCCCCTGCCTCGGCCTCAAGTGGGTATTCTGACACACCGCA
>JAEDMF010000037.1 GCA_016303175.1 Bacteroidales bacterium | reverse complement strand
ACCCTGAGACTTGGTTTGCAAAGAAGAATGCGCATCTGTTGAACCCTGCTCTTTCTGCCGTGGGAAGCGAAATGCAGGACATATTGGCTTTCTGGGATTCGAACATCAAACTCTACAATACTGCCGTGAAGATACTCGGCAATATCTACGGACTCGGAGTGGCCCGTCGTCTGTGGACCACTTTCGACCGCATACAGAAAGAGAAGAATGTAGTTTGTCTGGATGAATCCAATGGTATGCTCAAGGATATCATAGCCGGTTCGGATGCCCCCTTTGTCTTCGAGAAGGTCGGAGTGCGATTGAAACATTTTCTTCTGGACGAGTTTCAGGACACCTCCGCGACGCAGTGGGAGAATTTCAAGCCCCTGCTTGCCGAGAGCGATTCCAACGATAAGAGGGGAAACAAGGTGAACAACCTGATAGTAGGGGATGTCAAGCAGAGTATTTACCGGTGGAGGGACTCGGATTGGAATCTTCTGGCCTCTGAAGTGCAGAAAGTCTTCCCCCGGGCTATGGTGGAGCCTTTGGACTGCAATTACCGCAGTGACCAGGCCATAGTGAAGTTCAACAATGCTTTCTATCCTTATGCGGCTGGGGTGCTTGACGCGGCTATGGGGAGCGGCAGCCAGATTGCCGATATATATAAGGATTGTTACCAGAAATTGGGAAGGCCTGACAGACAAGAGGGGCAGGGTGCTGTATATGTAAGTTTTCTTGATGACAAGAAAAGTCAGCCTTATGCTGTGGTTGAGGCGGTGAAGTCTTGGCATGCGCGCGGGATCCCCTATGGTGAAATCGGCGTGCTTGTGCGCAAGAACGACACGGGAACAGATATCGCTCAGGCCTTGATAGACAATGGGATACAGGTTATTACGGAGTCTGCCTTGAATATAAGGCAATCGCTTACGGTGCGGAGATTGGTATCCATGCTGTCCCTTGTGGACAATCCGGAAAATGCTCTGAATGCCCGGGAAGCGATAAAAATTGATATGGAGGTTCCTACATCATATCACTCGCTTTGCGGTTTGTGCGATGAATTGTACGGCATACTTTCTGCCGACGCCCGCTATGCGGCGGATTGTGCTGCTGAGGCTGTGTATGTGACGGCCTTTGTGGATTTTCTGATGGATTACACTCGCTCTGAGGGAAATAATCTGCACGCTTTTCTCGAATACTGGGAAAGCAAGAATCCTACTGTAAGCTCTCCTTTGTCGGCTGATTATGTGAAGATTACTTCTATACACAAGAGCAAGGGGCTGGACTTTCCTTATGTGATTGTGCCCTTTGTGGAGGATATCGAATTGTACCACAGCGGCACTCAGGCCTGGTGCTGTCCGGAGTTCGCTGCTGGCGCTTCTGCTTGTGCCGGCGCTGCCGCTGCTGTCGGCGGTGTAGCTTCCGGCGCTGCTGATGTCTCTTCTGCTGTCGGCGGTGTAGCTTCCGGCGCTGCTGATGTCTCTTCTTCCGGCGCTGCCGCATCGACTGACCCTGCCGCCAATTTGATTGCAGAGGCTTCGGGCAAACTTTTCCGAGTGGAATTGAGCTCTGGTGACGAGAACAGCTGCTTCTGCAATCAGTATGAGGAAGAACGTTTTGCCCAAGCTGTTGACGCCATCAATATGGCTTATGTAGCCACCACACGCGCTGTTCACGAGATGATGCTTGTCGGAACGCCGGGCTCTGGAAAGTCACTTAGCAATTTTGCCACCATACTCCAAAATTTCGTCAATGGTGATGCCGGCAAAGGACTGACCGCAGCTATGCCCGCCGCCCCTGCTGGCTCTTCGGCTGCTGCCCCTGACTCTGGCTCTTCGGTTGCCGCCCCTGCTGCCCCTGCAAACCAGGCTTCTGCTGCCCCTGCTGCCTCTGCCTCCACTGCCCCTGCCTCCACTGCTGATGGCTCTGGCTTCTCGGATGCCGCCGCTGCTTCTGCCGCTACTGCTCAGGATGCTTCGGACGATGCCTCGGGGCTTATACCCCTAGCTTACAAGGTTTTCCCTCTCGGAGATCGCCTTAAGGTCCGCCCTTATGCCGCCGATTTCTTCAATGCCGACGAGCAGAGCCTCGACACAATGAAAGAACGCCATCGTGGAATTGTCCTTCACGACGTCCTTTCAAAGGTTGTGAAAATTGACGACCTTCCCGGAGCCGTTGTCAGTCTGGTGGATGAAGGCAAACTGTCCCGGACAGACGCAGACAAGGTACTCCCGCTCCTTCAAAAGGCTGCGGAGGCCCATCCCGAATATTTTGCGCAACAGGAGGGAGAGAAGGTTCTCCTGGAACAGGATATAGTCAATGCATACGGTGCAACAGAACGCCCTGACCGTGTAATCATAGGCCCTGACGGCTCAGTGCTGATTGTGGATTACAAGTTCGGAGAAGATAGCCCGGCCTACGTAAAGCAGCTTGAGCGGTACAAGAACCTCTTCAAGTCTCTCGGCTACACTCAAATTCGCGCTGAACTTTGGTTCCCGCTCCAGTGATACGGTCCTAGGCCTTCTGTCTTTGTGGCCGATGCGGGATTTGCAACGCGGACTTGCCGTTAAAGCCGCGGAGTAGGCAAAACGTAAAACGTTTTATTCGCAGGATATCTTGCTATTTGTCGTAAATTGCGTCTCTTTCTGGTGGTAGAATGCCCTCCGGGATGTGTAGAACTTATAAAACGAAGTTTATGATGCGACAATTCTGCAGATGTTTTGTGTGTGCTGCATTGTGTTTTCTGCTCACTGTTCCCACTTTGTCCGCCAAGCGAATCCGCTATTGCGAATTGATTCAGGAAGCCGGGCCCGCAAAGCGTTGTTCCGTCCGCAACTTTGGAGGCAGTTCCGTCCGCAACCTTGACTATTCCGTTGTAATACTTGGAGATACCCACTATGATACCGACCCTCCTGAGACTTATCACTCCAATTACAGAGACAAGGAAGAATGGCTCGAAAGAGTCAGGCGTGCTGAATTTGCCAGAAATGCCCTGATGTGGAGCGAGCGCTGTCCCAGATTGCTAGACCGTTGCGCTTCACTGGTGGACAGCAGCACGGTTATGGCTCTGCAGACCGGAGACTTGATTCAGGGAGACTGCGGCAAGGGCGAAGTGCATAGGAAGATGTTGGACGACGTGATGAATGCCTTCAAGGCCAAATTCCGGAGTCTGCCTTTTGTCACTGTTGCCGGCAATCACGACATCAGAGGCACGGACGCCCGCAAGGTTTATGACGAATATATGCCAGCTAGAATGTCCGGGGAACTCGGAATACCCGTTCAGGGAACGACCTTTGCCTTTATGGTCGGTCCGGACGCATATATAGTCGTGGATTTCACGCATCCCGATGCCGCCGAGTTGGACCGCCTGCTCAAGAAGACAAAAGGCGCCCGCCACACCTTCGTACTGGTGCATGGTCCTGTTTTTCCAATGGATGCCGCCAATTGCCGCTGGTTTCTTTTCGGAGGAAAGAGCGAGGCTCAGGAGGCGGCCAGAAAGCATTTTCGTGCCGAGTTTGCAAAGAGGAAGGCCATAGTTCTTTGCGGCCATTCCCACGCCACGGCTCTGACTGAATGGAAGGGTGACGGAGGTGTCATCACACAATTGGAAATGAACAGTGTATGGGCAAGGGAGAAGCAGGGGACTTATCCCTACCCTGCTGACAACCCGGACGCTTACGGACGTTTCCGCCAGAATATCAAAAAGATGCCGGACGGCTCTGCTGTCAAGGACGAAAGTGCTCTTTTCGACGAATACCGCCCTGGCATTACCCGCTACATTCATTCTTATACCGCCGGCTCCTTCAAGATGAATGTCAGCCGCAAGAGTGTTACCGTGGATTTCTACGCCGGCGACTCTGAAGAAGTAACCTATACCTATATTATAAGGTAATATGAGTATGCTAAAACAGATTATGCGAAAAGAAAATTTAGTCGTTATGCCTTTGCTTGCGGTCCTGCTGGCTATGACCTCTTGTGAGAAACGCTATGTCTTCACTATGTCGGAAGACCCCGGCTATGTGACGGACCCCATTGTGAGTCTGCGCGCTTTGGATGGTGACCGTTGGATAGAGGCCGTTCCGGACACCCGAGAAAGAACTTTTGACTTTGAGTTCCACAATTTGGATGACCTTGACAACGTGGTGCTGGACATCGAGTTGAAGAAGCCTTGGGCGAGTATGGTCAGCCCCTCGCAGGAGCGGTGGAGCGCCAATCTGACTGGAACCTTGTCCATAAAGGTAAACGACGGAGTGGACGATGTGATTTATAAGGTGAACGGGCGAAGATACCCCTTCATCAGCGAACTCAAGGCGGTGCTTGGCGAAGAGACCATAAGCCTCGATCTTGATGGAATGGATTTCAGTGGCTCTTTCAGGTCGGCTATGCTTGCCTCGCAGTTGACGAAAATCAGCATTAAGGTCGTACCCGGAGAAAACGTGGAAGTGCTTACGCAACCCTCCAACCTGGAAAATCTGGACTTCACCGACGGCAAGGGTGTTGAGGTGCATGTATTGGACAGGACGACGCAGAGGAAGAAGACCTTCACGGTGCATACATATCCTTCCGATGTGGCTGAATTTGATGACAACTGGAACGAAGTCACAAAGTCGTGGGCGGAGCAGTACAATGTGGATTTCGGCAATGTCCGTATGTACAGGACGGGCGCCCTTCTGGACCGCAGCGGCAATACGGCATACGCCTTCACCATCCCGGCAGGTTTTGTGAATCTCAAGGTGGTGGAGAAGAATCACACGGGTGGAGCCTCCAGTTCAAAAATCAGCGCAGTCGTGCGTGGCAATCGCGAATTCTGCTTCTTCCTTCCCCAGCAGGGACCCAAAGTGTGGCATACGGACGGCAGCACGGAGAACGCCAACTATGAATATTACAGCCCCCTGGCCTATGGCCCGGAGGAAGGGAGCGGAGTCTCAAAGGTTCTCAGGAATGACGGCTTCTCAGGCACGCTCAAGGCTTATGCCCCGGCTCTCGGCCTCAAGGACGGCAAGGCTGCCATAAGGCCTGCCTCCGCTGAGGGCGGAGTTCTGTACAGCTGTGAGGATATCAGCGGCACTTCCCTTGTCCCCTGGGAGGTTGAAAGTGCTTTCGGCGGCTATTTCTTGATATGTAAGGACGGCCAGAGCCTCATCCCGGCAGAAGGAGAACGTTTCTACGGCATCTACAACAGCGAATGGCGCAAATTCGGCGAGCAGATGACCTGCTATCTCACTCCCTCGTGGAAGGTTGAACCCATTATCGTTCACGACAGGCTGCGTACGGGTCGCATCGGCATAGGTTGCACGGAGGAAGGCTCTCTCGTTGTGCTCATAGTGGAGAAAATCGTGAATACCCACAATCAGGGTCAGGACGTTGACAAGGGTTCCAATGGTTCGCTGAGTGACAAGAGGGGAGTAAGCCTCTATGAACTTGCCCGCGTGATGAGCGACTTGGGATGCAGCGAAGCAATGACAGTTGAGGACTTCAATTGGTCTTATGTAATTCTTCAGGATGGTTCGGAACGGGGCAAGGACCTTTTCCGCACTAACAGCAGGTGGTATATAGACAGCACCTCCGAGAACTACGGCAGGATGAAGGCCGAGAGCTCCGAGGCGGAGAATCTGGTGGTGGCCTGCTTCAGGTAGAACGGAAAAGGAACAGACACTTATAGCCTTTCGATAGTATGAAAAAGTTGCAATATATATCGCTTGTTCTGGCGTGGTTTTCCTTCTGTACGGCAGCCTTTGCCCAGAACCGCCAAATCAGCGGAACGGTAAAAGATGCCTCCGGCGAGGCCATCATTGGAGCTGCCGTGATTATACCCGGCTTAA
Organism: Bacteroidales bacterium; assembly: GCA_016303175.1. Classification (GTDB taxonomy): domain Bacteria; phylum Bacteroidota; class Bacteroidia; order Bacteroidales; family UBA932; genus Cryptobacteroides. The sequence continues at coordinate 6,955 of JAEDMF010000037.1, read as the reverse complement.
AATCAGGAACTTCTACGGACTTGGACGGACGTTTTGTCATTGAAGTGCCCCAGAATGTCACTCACCTTACGGTCAGTTCCATAGGCTATGCGACCGAGGAGGTTCAGCTTACCGGAGCTGTTGTGTATGAGGTGATGCTCAAGGAAGACAGCGCCCTGCTGGACGAAGTTGTGGTGGTGGGCTACGGCGTACAGAAGAAGGTGAATATGACGGGCAGTGTTTCATCTGTCAGCTTCGATTCCGAAAACATCAAGTCCCGCCCAATGTTCAGTGCCAGCCAAGCCCTTTCCGGCACTATGCCGGGCTTGCAGGTGATGCAGGGTTCAGGCAATCCCTATGAGGAAAGTTTCTCTGTACTTGTGCGCGGCACAGGTACACTTAATTCGGCAGGTCCCCTCGTACTGGTGGATGGTATGGAACAGGGGTTGGGAAACGTCAACCCCTCGGACATTGCTTCCATCAATGTGCTCAAGGACGCGGCATCCTGCGCCATCTACGGTAACAGGGGAGCCAATGGTGTCATACTCATCACCACAAGGAACGGTTCCTCTTCCGAAGGAATGGGCGAAATCAGCTACGACCTTACCCTCTCTTGGGACGAACCCTTCAAGATTATCCCCACCGTGTCCGATATGGCCACCTATATGCGTCTCTACAACGAATCCTGCACTAACATAGGAGGCATAGCCCAGTACTCGCAAGGCACCATAGACGAATGGGAAGAAGCAAAGAAAAATCCCTGGGGCAGGGCCGCGTCGGGCTATTACAATTATATGGCCTATCCCAATACTGACTGGTGGTCCGAGATATACCGCAGCAAGCTGATGCAGAAGCATACCGTCTCCGCTGCAGGCAAGGTCAAGACTATGGGCTACAATGTTTCGCTCTCTTATGTGAACAACCCCGGCATTATAGACAACACCGGGTACAGGCGCTACTTCGGCCGTGTGAATGTCTATGGTCAGATTACCCCTTGGCTGAAGGTGGGCGGCCGTATATGGGGTTATGTCACCGACAGGGACAAGGGCAACGTTGACTCTCTGACTTCTCTCAACACCCAGAAGATGACCCCCGACATCTATCCCTATTCCAAGTCTCTGGACCTTTTCGGCGGGCCCCAGGCCTTCGGACAGGACCCCCAGGCCCACAACCCTCTCTGGGATATGAACAGTTCGAGAGGCTACGGCAAGAACACCCAGATATTCTCCGACTGGTACGTGAACATCAACTTCCTCAAGCACTTCAGTTGGAATACCGATCTGTATTACAAGGATTACCGCCAGGAAGACCAGAGTGTCGATACTTCCATAGGCAAGTATGACTTCCAGAATGACTGCTATGTGACTGAACCACGCGACCCTTCGGAGCTTTACACCTTCTTCTACAATAAGAGGGAGAGCCTTGTGAAACTCTCCACAGTGCTCAACTACAACCGCAGCATAGGACGTCACGACATCAGCGCAATGGTCGGCTACGAGATGAGCAAGTTCCAGTTCAGGGATGCAAGCGTACGCAAGCTCGGTCTTCTGGACCCCTCCATAGGCGACCTCAATGCCGCAGCCGAGCCTTATGCCGGTGGAGGCTATGGTACCGAGTATGCCTCCCAGTCCGTCTTCGGCAGGGTCAACTATGCTTATGCCGGCAAGTATCTATTCGAGGCCAACGTGAGGGTGGACGGTTCATCCCGCTTCGCTCCCGAGTACCGCTGGGGCGTTTTCCCCTCTTTTTCGGCAGGATGGCGTATCAGTGAGGAACCCTGGCTGCAGAGCGTCAGAGTTCTGGACAACCTCAAACTGCGCGCTTCGTGGGGCCGTTTGGGCAACAACTCCATAGGTAACTATGACTGGCAGTCCACCTACGGTACGGCAAAATATGTATTTGGAGCCGACGATCTGACCAACGGCATCGCAATCACTGCCATCAAGAACTACGCCCTTACTTGGGAAACCACCTCCGCCGCCGATGTGGGCCTCGACATAGGTCTTTTCGGCAACAGGCTCACCGCCACACTTGACTTCTACGACAAGGTCACCGACGGCATACTTTACACTCCTTCGATGTATATGGTGATGGGCAACGCCACAGCTCCCAAGCAGAACATAGCTTCAGTGACCAACCGGGGCTTCGAACTCGAACTGGGCTGGAGGGATGACGTGGGCGACTTCAACTACAGCATCAGCGGCAATGTGACCTGCAACAAGAACTGGGTCAGCAAGTACAAGGGTGCGCTCAAGGAGGGATGGACGACAGATGAGGAGGGCAACAGAATCTGGACGACCAACATAGGCGACGTGTCCACCGGTTCGACCAACAGGGTGATTGAAGGCCATATGATAAATGAATTTTATATGATAAATCCCTATAAGGGCAGCGGCAGGTACTGGAATGCGGACGGCAGCCCCGATGTGGACGGAGGTCCGGTGGACGGTATGATACGCACTACGGCAGATATGGCGTGGCTCAAGGCTATGATGGACGAAGGCTACAGCTTCTATCCCCAGCAAGGCATAGGCAAGAACAAGATATGGTACGGCGAGTACATCTATGCTGACACTAATGGAGATGGCGTTTACGGCAACAACTACGATGCCACCTTCCAGAATATTTCTACCACGCCCAAGGTCAACTTCGGCCTCCAGTTCAGTGCCGGGTGGAAGGGCCTGGACTTTTCGATGAGTTGGGCCGGAGCTGCTCTGTTCTCTGTCTATTACTACAGGCTCGCCACCAATTCGTCCAATACCGTATATGGCTATGCCATACCCCAGAGTGTTGCCGACGACCACTATTTCTTTGACCCGAAGAACCCTGATGATCCCCGCACCAACATCAACTCCCGTCAGCCCCGTCTGGTAAACCTCTCATCCAGTCAGTCCTCCGCCACTTCCTCCCTTCACCTGTGCCGGGGCGACTACTTCAAGCTCAAGAACCTAACCCTCGGATACACTCTGCCCCGCAAGTGGACCGATAAGATTAAGATGAAGAAAATCAGAATATACTTCAGCGGCGAGAACCTCTTTGCCATCACCTCCTTCCCCGGTATGGACCCTGAGATGCGTTCTGCTGCGGGCTACTCCACCATGCGCCAGTGGGCTGGCGGCCTGAACATAACTTTTTAAAGCCTGCCGAAGATGAAAGTCAACATAAGATGCTCTGAAAGTATGAGAAGATACGGAATTGCCGTCATTGTGCCCTTTGCGCTTGCCTTTTTTGCCGCCTGTGATTTCCTGGACCTGAAAAGTTCCTATCAAGTCGCTTCGGAGAACGTGTGGAGCAAGGCTACTCTTGCTCGTCAGGCCGTGACGGGCATATACAGCGAGTTCTACACCCGCTATAGCACTACCGAGAATGAGAATAGTTGGAAAATAGGTTACGAGGCCTACTCTTCCGTGATGGATACAGACAAGAACTGGTATCACAATATGGCGGTCTGCTATGGAGATGCAACACCTTCAAGTGCAACCTTTGCCAATATGTTCAAATATTGGTACACCTTCATCTTCCGGGCCAATGATGTGATAGCCCACATCGGGGCAGTGCCGGATATGAGTGCGGAGGAGAAGTCGAAACTGAGCTCTGAGGCGAAATTTTTCAGGGCTTTCGGCTATTTCAACCTCAATGTGCTGTACAGGGGTGTGCCTCTCTATTTGGAGTATATAGAGGATGCCGGCAGCGCCACAAAGCCCCGCTCTTCGGAGAAGGCCGTGTGGGAAGCCGTGATAGCGGACCTTAGTTCTTGTGTGGAGGATGAGAATCTGCCGGGACGTTATATGGCAGGCTCAGAGGATTACGGTCACGTGTGCAAGGCGGCCGCACTGGCATACAGGGGACAGGCTTACCAGTTCATTGCGGAAATCGACACTGAGCGGCGCAAGGAGTGGCTGGAAAAGGCGCTCGCTGACTTCGAGGCAATAGAAAAATATGGCTATGCACTCTTCAAGGCTGCCGGGAAGGACAGCTTTGCCAAACTCCTCAAACCTGCCAATGAGCAGTGCGATGAAATGATATTCTCCATCAGGATGACCTCCGTGGCTGGAATGGGCAACCCCAGAGCCGTGCTGTATGGCAACAGATGCACAGGTGTCACCAACGGTGCTTGGAACAACTATCTGCCCAATCCCGCCTTCGTTGAATCTTTCGAGAATGCCGACGGCAGCGCTTTCGACTGGGAGGACTACCTGCCGGGATGGAACAGTATGACCCCCGAGCAGCGTTCAGTCTTCTTCCTCCGCAACGAGATGACAGTCCCTGAGATAGCCAAAATGCAGGAGTACGGCGCCGATATGAGCAAGTACCTCAAATATGCCAACGAGGAGCGCGTGAAAAAGGCTTACGATGAGCGTGACCCACGCCTGAAAATGGCTGTGATTACTCCCTATTCCACCTATAACGGCGCCATTGCGGGGACAGCTGCCACCTTTACCCTCCGTTGGCCCTACCGCGGCGACGGCAAAGAATGGAGGGACATACGCACCGACACCAACTCAATGTTCTATTACTTGTGGAGAAAATACGTGCCCGAAGGCCTTGAGAGCACCATACGCTGGGCCTACGAACAAGATGTAATACTCTGTCGCTATGCCGAGATACTCTTGCGCCGTGCGGAATGCTTGAATGAACTTGGACGCACCGGTGAGGCCGTTGATATTGTGAATATGGTACGCGAAAGGACCGGCCACATCAAGCTGAATACCAATATATACACCACAGTTGCCGATCAGGATGATATGCGCAGGCGCATCCGCAGTGAATTCTACTGGGAACTCGGCGGCGAGGACAGTATGTATTTCAACGAATTGCGCTGGGGGACCTGGATGGACCGCAAATTCCGTGATCACAGCTCAGGCGTTGAGGCTGAGATGAATACCAATGGCCTTATGCAGGTCTGGGGCACAAAGACCTATACTTGGTATGCCCTCGGAGACTATGTTCATACTTGGGCTATCCCTGCCAAAGAGCGGGAAATGAATCCCGCACTTACCCAGAACTCCGGCTGGAACGATTAGCGAATGGCTTGTTTCCGAATTATCCAGAATTATGATTATGAAGAGAAGTGTTATCAGTATTTTAGTAGTTGCGGCGGCTCTTGCTTCCTGCAAGGAGAAGATTGTGGACGAAAGGCCCATCAAACCGGATAATTCCGGAGAGGATGGCCTTGTGACGGCTAAATACCAAAATCCCGTGATACGCAACAACTGCCCCGACCCGTCGGTCTTTGACGATCGCCAGAGGACGGGATATTTCTATGCCTACAGCACCCAGAACGGCGAAAGCGGCGAAGATGATTGCATCTATCTGCCCGTGTACCGCTCTTCCGATATGGTCAACTGGGAGTATCTGGGCAATGCCTTCGGTGGCTCCGAAAGACCGCAATGGGTGTCCGACACTCGCATTTGGGCTCCGGATATGGAATACATTGATGGCCGCTACTGCCTGTATTATGCTCTCGGACATTGGGACAATCCCAAGAAAAGCGCTTGCGGTGTGGCAGTGTCTGACAGCCCCGCCGGTCCTTTCACCTGGACCAATCTCAAGAGCATCAATCCTTCCGCCGATGCCAACGGCATGCTTGTGGACTATGCAAGTCAGGGTGTATCCAATTCCATAGACCCGAATATCATACGAGAAGCCACCAACGGGGACCTCTATCTCTTCTGGGGCAGTTTCGGTACCGACTCCGGTGTATGGGCAATACAGCTGACTCCGGACGGATTGGCCATAGCCCCAGGTGCACAAAAGACTTACATTGCATATCAGACAGAAGGCACTTATGTCCACTATCGCAATGGTTATTACTATCTCTTCGGCTCCAAAGGCTCTTGCTGCGAGAAGAACAAAAGTACTTATCACGTTGTCGTAGGCCGCTCAGCTGATCTGCTCGGTCCGTATGCAGGTCCTGACGGCAAGTTGTTGAGCACCAAGTCCAATGCCTTCGACAACGATGCCAACACTATGCTTAGGGCCCCTTCTTCCGGTTATTTTGCTGGCACAGGCCACGTCTCCGAAATTATTACTGACGACAAGGGGAAGGACTGGATTTGCTACCACAATTATTGGAGCGGCAACAAATATGACGGACGCTGTCTTTCAATGGACGAAATCATCTGGGAGAACGGATGGCCGGCCACCAGGACCGGTTTCCCCTCGGAAGGCAGGGTGAACGGACCTGCATTCAAGAAAAAATCAGTTACTGCTGCCCATGCTGTTCCATATCAGAAACATAGCCTGTCGGGAGGGACCCCCGGAGATGCGTTTTCTGCACCAGGCCCTCTTGTTGAGACCTCGGACTCCTGCGGATGCAGGAATACATGGCGTCTTTCAGACGAATACGTTGAGCAGTTTAAAGTAAAGTCAATTTATGAATAGAAGAATACACGTTTCACTTTCCTTTCTGGCTCTTTTTGCCGTGCTGTCCTGCAATATGGAACAGACTGTGCCTCAGGCTCCCGAACGACCGTCGCAGCCCGAAACAGAGCCATCGGTCCTTGCTCCGGCATTTTTTGAGGCCACTCTTGCTCCTTCCTGCGCATCCCGTTGGGAAGGTGACGCCCTGCTGTATGACAATGTGCCTGACCACGGTGCCTGTGTATTTACGCCGGAATTGGAGGAAGGCTCGCCTGTGAGGCTTGCGGGTGAAATGTATCTGCCCTTCGATATGATTTATGCCCTGTATCCCAAGGATGCCTTCGCCGCTTTCGAAGATGGTAAGGCTGTAAGGGAGGTAGCCTCTCAACAGCAGGCCGTCAGGGTGGATGCCGGCTATGAGCTTCCTGCTGTGCCCCAAATAGCCTTCGCGCCCGCTTTGTCCACTTCTTTGGAATTCAGCCCTGTAGCCTCATACCTTTCTTTTATTGTCGGGGAGGAGGGACTTCGTTCGCTGCGTATTGAAAGTGTGGACGGTACTCCGCTTGCAGGTGTGTGCACCACTGAGGCTTACACGGGGGAACAGAGTTTCAGC
>JAEDMF010000036.1 GCA_016303175.1 Bacteroidales bacterium | reverse complement strand
TTCTACGGCGTTCGCGCCGCGGTGTAACTTTTATAATTTTACCGAACTATTGTGAAAAATGTTGGATAAATTTGCACGGTAAATCCGTAATTCCATGAGTTTTGATACATCCCTTCTGCTTTTGCTGATACCTCTTGCGGGGACTTCCCTTGGAGCGACTTGCGTGTTCTTTCTGAAGAAGAATCTTGGGCTTTCCGTCGAGAGGGGACTCTTGGGCTTTGCAGCGGGCGTAATGGTGGCTGCTTCCGTGTGGAGTCTGCTGATTCCGGCTATGGAAATGCATTCCTCCAATGCCGTCCTTTCTATGGCTATGGTTGTGGCAGGGTTTTGGGCGGGAATCCTCTTCCTCCTGCTTCTCGACCACGTCATTCCGCATCTGCACAATCACGGGCAGGAGGATGAGGGGCCCAAAAGCAAGTTGAAGAGGACAACAAAGTTGGTTCTTGCCGTTACCCTCCACAATATTCCTGAGGGTATGGCGGTCGGAGTAACTTATGCAGGATGGATGAGCGGAAGCCAGATTATGACTTTCAGCGGAGCTCTCGCCCTTGTAATCGGCATTGCTGTCCAGAATTTTCCGGAAGGGGCCATCATTTCCTTACCCTTGCGCTCAGAGGGAATGTCGAAGCCGCGCGCTTTCCTGTATGGCGTTCTTTCCGGGGTGGTAGAGCCTGCGGCTGCTTTGATAACGATTCTTCTGGTGGGCTTCGTAACTCCTTATATGCCTTTTCTTTTGAGTTTCGCTGCAGGCGCGATGATTTATGTGGTGGTGGAGGAACTCATTCCCGAGATGGCTGCGGGAGGGCATTCCAACGTTGGTACCATTATGTTCGCGGTAGGATTCTCCCTGATGATGGCACTCGACGTTCTGCTCGGCTGAGTGAAAACACAAAAACCCGCCTGCCGAAAAGGGCAGGCGGGCAAATTCACCGGGCCAGATTATTTGATTTCAATCTGTTTCACAGCAGGCCGTTTCTCGGTAATTTGGACCTTAGGTATTTCGATGGTAAGGATACCGTCGTGTACCGTGGCGTTGATGTCATCTTTGTTCACATCCTCGGGAAGGGCAAGGCTCTGTTCGAATTTGTGGTATGAGAACTCCCTGCGGAGGTATTTCCTCTTCTTGTCCTCATCCTTGGATTCGTTTTTCTTCTCCATCGTCAGTACCAGATAGTTGTCATCCGTTACATTGATTTTGAAGTCTTCCTTGTTCATTCCGGGCGCGGCGACCTCTACCTTGTAGTCTTTTTCGTCCTCAATTACATTGATGGCCGGAGCGGTTGCATTTGTGCGGGTCATCCAATCGTTGGCGAAGAAATCGTTGAAGATTTCGGGCAGCCAACTTTGTTCGTAACGTCTAATAGGTGTCATAATATTAGTCTCCTATATTAAGTGTTAAACATATCTACCTGCCCCGTTGTTCGAACGATCATTCATTGTCGGATGGTCGCTCTCGCTTTCGCGGGAACATTGAAGTCATAATCAAATCAGATGCCAAATGCATATAAGCCGGATTTCCGCCCCATTTTCATAAATTAGTCCCGGACCGGTCCGCAAAGGCGGACAATGTGGCAAACGCTCTGACAATACGGCACAAACAATGTGACAGAATATCACGACCAGGTTAAAAGTTTTCGGGGAACATAACATTTGGCAAAAAAATATTTATTTTTGCGAAGAGATAAAACCGCATAGTTATGAAACGTAAAAATGCCCTAATCGTTTGGTCCGCAATTGGATTGGCGATGTTGATCCTCCTCCCTGTTTCCTGTAAAAAAGAGTCAAAGAAAGGCCCTGTCCCTTATTACAATGCTAAACACATCACCGACAAAAACAAAGTCGCGATGATACACTCTCTCAAGGATCTGGATGGCACAGGACGCCTGTTCGAGATCAATTACGATGTAGATTACAAATTGGATCAGGTATTGGCATCAAATATAGGCGGAACACAAGCACTGTTCCAATATATCGCGTATCTGCTGTATGATGACCTTGGCTCAAAAGCTCCTGAAATCAAGTATGGCGCAGGATGCAGTGCATTCGCGGTGGATGAGAAGGTCGGCAAGAATCGGCTGATGGGGCGCAATTACGACTTCAGGCACTTCGCTTCGGACGGAGAAACCCTGCTTCCGACCTCTGCAATTCTGGTGCGCACGTCTCCAAAAGACGGGAAGAAATCCATATCTATGGTTGACGGAATCAATTTGGGATATGGCAAAGGCTTCCTTTATGACAAGAATACCGACCTTTCACTGCTGATGGGTTTGCCTTACGCGGCCTTGGACGGTATCAACGAAGACGGTTTCGCCATAGGAGTGCTGGCTTTGAGGGAGAAACCTACGGTTCAGAGTAAGGAAGGCCAAGGAAAAATTGCCACCACAGTCGCCATCAGGATGCTGCTCGACAAGGCCTCCACGGTTAAAGAAGCCATAAAGCTGCTGAAAGGCTATAATATGGATATGAGTACCGACGGAAAGACCGCTCCGGAAGGGGCGACTGAACAAGGCTACTCTAACTATCACTTCTTCATGGCTGATGCCACTGGGGACTACGCCATCGTAGAATATTGCTATGGAGGCAATACCTTGACCCCTGACAGTATGGAGGTACATACAGGTAATGACACCCTGCGTTGCGTGACCAACTTCTACGTCTCCCCTTCTATGTGGGGTCGTCTGGACGGATGGGGTTCTACTCACGGAAGAAAACGCTACGATACCATGCGCAGCACTTTGAAAGTCCAGAATTATAGACTGAGCGACAGTGAGGCGATGAATCTGCTTCAATCCGTAGCCCAGACTCCTGGCGAGGAATTGACTTCTATGACCCAATGGTCTGCAGTATATAATCTGACAGAAAAGAGCGTTCGCCTAGCTATACTTCGAGAATACGGCAAGCAGTACGACTTTAAAGTGGAGTAAGAATTCCAAAAGTTTACTTGTGATTAACGAAACGATGCGGTCCACAACATGCAGGATTATACTCAGGCAGCATTGTGCTGGACCGCTTGTGTTTGAATAATCTAGCCTATAATGGCAAGTTGAAGCTCAGCAGAACAGGGCGGTTGATGAAATTGTACTGATGGATGGCCAGTGCTTGAATAATCAGGCCTTCTATCACTGCTCCGCTGTTGTAGAGGTAATGCTCATTGTTTTTGAAGCAATCGGGTTTCCTATTATTATATAGGAGTTCATCGTGGTTCCCCGGCACGATGATTTTGTGGGCAGCTTAATCATTACGTTTCATTCTGCCACTCCGGTCTGCGATAAAAAACCAAAAAAATCGAAAAAATTTGACATTGTAAATTCTTTATCATAACTTTGAGGCACAAATTGTCAGTGACCTATGTGTTCATGCATTTCTAATATTTGGTGGTGGCGACTGTCCTTCAACGGGGAGAGCCTCACACGGTATATTATGAAATGATGCAATTTTGTGTTAGTGTTTGCCGCTGCGGGATCTCCTTCCCAGCAGCGCTTTTTTTGTTTAGGAATATGAAAAAAATAATCATAAAAAAATCATAAAAAATGGAAAACAAGACCATCCCCTACAAGATTTACCTCAAGGAAGAGGAAATGCCCACCCATTATTATAATGTCCGCGCGGATATGAAGAAGAAGCCTGCGCCGCTTCTGAATCCCGGAACCCTCCAGCCTATGACTGCGGAAGAACTCGAGCACGTATTCTGCAAGGAACTTGTAAAACAGGAACTTGATGAGACGACACCCTACATCCCCATTCCCGAGAAGATTCGCAACTTCTACAAGATGTACCGCCCCTCTCCGCTCGTGCGCGCCTACGAACTGGAGCGGAAACTCGGCACTCCTGCTCACATTTATTATAAATTCGAGGGCAACAATACCAGCGGCAGCCACAAACTCAATTCAGCCATAGCCCAGGCATACTATGCCAAGGAGCAGGGCCTGAAGGGGCTTACCACCGAAACGGGGGCAGGTCAATGGGGAACGGCTCTCTCTATGGCCTGCGCATATCTGGATTTGCCGCTTCACGTGTATATGGTGAAAGTCAGCTATGAGCAGAAGCCCTTCCGCCGCGAGGTTATGCGTACATACGGCGCTCAGGTGACCCCTTCACCTTCGAACACTACCAATGTCGGGCGCAAGATTCTGGAGGAATTCCCGGGCACCACAGGTTCGCTCGGCTGTGCAATTTCCGAGGCGGTGGAGGATGCAGTGACCCATGAGGGCTATCGTTATGTGTTGGGCAGCGTTCTCAACCAGGTGCTCCTGCATCAGAGCATCATCGGTCTCGAAACAAAGACGGCAATGGACAAGTACGGCATCAAACCGGACATCATCATAGGATGCGCTGGCGGCGGCTCCAACCTCGGAGGCCTTATCTCCCCCTTTATGGGCGCCCAACTGCGCGGCGAGGCGAAGTACCGCTTCATTGCGGTTGAGCCCGCTTCCTGTCCCAGTCTTACCCGCGGCAAATATGCCTATGACTTCGCCGATACGGGCAAGGTCTGCCCTCTGGCCAAGATGTACACCCTCGGCAGCGGTTTCATCCCTTCAGCCAACCACGCCGGTGGTCTGCGTTACCACGGTATGAGCCCCGTAGTCTCCGAACTGTACGACCAGGGTTTGATAGAGGCCCGCAGCGTGGAGCAGACTTCAGTGTTCGAAGCTGCCGAGTATTTTGCAAAGGTGGAGGGCATACTTCCCGCTCCCGAGAGCAGCCACGCCATCAGGGTTGCCATAGACGAGGCTCTCAAGTGTAAGGAGACCGGCGAGCAGAAGACCATACTCTTCGGCCTTACAGGCACCGGCTACTTTGACCTTGTGGCCTATGAAAAATTCAACAACGGTGAGATGTGCGACTATATTCCCTCCGACGAGGATATCGCCGCTTCCCTTGCAAAACTTCCCAAGGTGGAATAAGGAATATGAAAATTCTGCTAACGCTTCTTACTGTGATAAGGGTCGCCTTTGTGGGCGACCCTCAAGTCGATAATGAGCAGGAACTTTCCTATGCCCGCAAGTCCGTTTATTCCGAACTCCGTTCAAGGCACGACCTCGATATGGTGGTGGTGCTGGGCGATTTGGTGAACGACAAGGTGAATCTTCTAGCCTCGAGCGTTGCCAGCCTCGACTCTCTCTCTGTCCCCTGGTTCTGCGTCCCCGGCAATCACGACAAGGATGTCTATGACAAGTCCACGCTCAAGCCGCGCGATACGTCTTCTTACCGTAAGGCGTTGGGCTATACTGACACGGCTTTTGTGCGTGCAGGAGTGAATTTCATCCTTATGGACAATGTGCGCACACGGGAGATAGCTGGCTATGAGGGTGGTCTGACCGATGCGCAGAAGCAGTGGCTTGCCTCATCGCTTGCTGCTTGTTCCAAAGGTCCCATTGTCCTGTGCGCCCATATCCCTTTTACTCAATGTGTGGCAAGGGACAGCCTTCAGGCCATTCTGGGGCCCTACACAGACAGGATGCTGATGATGTGCGGGCATACTCACAACGTCAGCCGGCGCCACAGTGAGTACGGCTGTGAGGAAGTGCAGGCAGGAGCGGCGTGCGGTTCGTGGTGGAGGGGAGCCAAGGATGATAGAGGCGTGCCCTATGCTCTAATGAACTGCGGTGCTCCGCGCGGTTATTTTGTGGCGGAGTTCAAGCCTTCTGCCACTCTGTGGTATCGCCTGCGTTACAAGGCGGAGGGGAGGCCTGCCTCCGAGCAGATGTCTGTTACGGACAGGGATGGCCGCCTGTATGTCAATGTCTATGGCGCTTCCTCCGAGGGAAGGGTGATGGTCAAGGCAGTCGGTCGGGATGCCTCCGCTTCGCCGTACAGGGGATGGACAGTTCTGGAGCGCAGCAAGGAAATGGCTCCGGAGGTCAAGGCGGTGTATGAGTACAACAGGGATGTCTATGGTAAAAAGGACAGGGCATGGCGCAAGGCTCATAGGGACGAATTCATTCCGCTGCGACGTCTGGCCTCTCCCCATTTGTGGGAGGGACCTTCTTATGGAGGCAAGCTCAAAGTGAAGTATTCTGATGGTGCAATGAAGATAAATTTGTAGATTTGCAGCCGATAAAAATTATATAGGAATGAACACTCCCGTACTGCTGCTTACGGGCTATCTCGGAAGCGGCAAAACAACACTTCTCAATAGGATACTCTCCAATCGCAAGGGTATACGTTTCGCCGTGATAGTCAATGATATAGGCGAGGTTAACATAGATGCGGAACTCATAGCGAAGGGCGGAGTCGTGGGAATGAACGACGATTCCCTCGTGGCTCTCCAGAACGGATGTATATGCTGTACTCTGCAGATGGACCTGGTGGACCAGCTGCGCCAGATTACCTCCACCGGACGCTTTGACTACATTGTAATCGAGGCGAGCGGCATTTGCGAGCCTGCGCCCATAGCCCAGACTATATGTTCAATACCCCAGATGGTTGAGGCTCTGCCCGGTGAGAGTCTGCCCGTACTGGACAGCATAGTCACGGTGGTGGACGCCTTGCGTATGCAGAGTGAGTTCCGCTGCGGCGAAAGTCTCAAGATGCCGGGCATAGACGACGAGGACATAGAAAACCTTGTGATTCAGCAGATTGAGTTCTGCAACATCATACTTCTCAATAAGGCTTCTATGGTGAGCCCGGAGGAATTGGGTAGGGTCAGAGCCATCATCCGTTCAATTCAGCCCTCGGCCGAGATTATAGAGTGCGACTGGGGCGATGTGGATTTGGACAAATTGCTTTACACGGGGCTCTTTGACTTCGACAAGGTGGCTACGTCCGCATCGTGGATTTCGGCGATAGAGAACGGCGTCGACCCTGAGGAGCACGAGGCCCACGACCACCACCACGATGAACACGAGCACGATGAGCACGACCACGATGCCCACGACGAGCATCACGACGAGCACGAGCATCACCACGACGAGGCCCACCACCATCACCATCATCACGGAGAGGGGGAGGCCGAAGAATATGGCATAGGCACCTATGTTTATTACAGCCGACCTGCCCTCGACTTGAACCTTTTTGACAACCTTGCAGCCAAGCACTGGCCTAAGAACATCATCCGCGCCAAGGGAATCTGCTGGTTTGCCGACGAACCTGACAAGTGCTATCTTTTTGAGCAGGCTGGCGTGCAGAAAAGCCTTAAGGACGCCGGAGCCTGGTATGCCACCATGCCGGAGGACGAGCTGCTGGAGACGATGGAGAAGGAACCCGGCCTCCGTAGGGATTGGGACCCTGTGTGGGGCGACCGCATGAACAAGATAGTCTTCATCGGCCAAAGTCTCGATAAGGATGAAATACGCAGGCTAATGGATGCTTGCGCCAGCTCTGAGCTTCCTAATTAACATACCTCGTGGATATAGAACTGAAAAACCGCCTTCGCGCTATAAAGCACGTCGCCCTGGATATGGACGGGACGATTTATCTCGGCTCAACCCTTTTCCCCTACACTATAGCTTTTTTGGAGAAGCTCGACAGAATGGGGATATCCTATTCCTTCCTGACCAACAATCCCACCAAGTCCATTGATGCCTATCTGGAAAACCTTCGCAAGAGGGGAGTTCCGTGCAGGCCGGACCAGATGTACAGCACAGCGCTGGCTACTGTGGATTACATCAAGAGCCATTACCCTAAGGCAAAAAAGCTTTTCCTGTTGGGCACGCCATCGATGATTTCACAATTTGAGCAGGCCGGCTTCATCTCCTGCAGCGACGATGCCGCAGATGTGCCTGACGTGGTAGTGGCCGCCTTTGATATGACGCTGGAGTACAAGAGGCTGTGCCGCTGCGCGTGGTGGGTCTCGCAGGGGCTGCCCTACGTTGCCACCAATCCCGATTGGGTATGCCCTACGGACCAACCCACCATTCTGGTGGACTGCGGTTCCATCTGTGCTTGCATCGAGGCCGCGACAGGACGCAAGCCAGACGTTGTCATAGGAAAACCCAATCCGGATATACTCTACGGCATTTTGGAAAAGAAGGGCGTCAAGCCTTCCGAGGCATCAATGCCGGCGCTGTCGGAGTGCTGGTGCTCAGCGGAGAGACCACTATGGAAATGGCCGCGGCTTCCGATGTCGTTCCTACCCTTATCTGCCGTGACATTGAGGAGTTCGGCGAACTGCTCGAAAAGGCTAGAGACAATTCCTGAAGGCTTTTTTCTCCATCCGGGCGTTCTGCCTTTCTACTCGGGCAACGTTGCGCAAGAGCGCAGGAGTGATGTCCTCGCAATGCTTGTGGCACTGCATAGAGCGGGAGTACATACGGCCCACGCAGAAATTCACGTGCTTGCAGCCGCTGCAATGTTTTTCGTCAGCGGCCATCTTGTTCACGAAGTCTGTGTCCTCAAGCACGGCACGTCCCATCTGGAAGAGGGGGAAGCCGTTCTCCAGCACTTTTTCGGCGCCTTCGCGGGAGATGACTCCACCTACATAGATGAAGGTCATATCGGGCAGAGCCTTGCGGAATTTGAGGGAATCCTCCATAAAGAACAAGGGTTTGAACGGCACTGTGGGAGAAACGATTTTGCCTCCCAACAATACGCATATCTTGAGCCACCATTGCCTCCAGGGCAGATAGTGCACCAGAGAGCGTACAGGGAATTGACCGCGCATCACATACATCGGAGCACGGGATACAAAGCCTCCGCTCAGGGTGATCGCATCTACGCCGAGCTGCTGCATACGGCGGGCCACCTCTATGAGCTCGTCCACTTCCTGACCTCCCTTGAAGCCGTCACGGGTATTCAGTTTGCAGGTGATGGCGATTTTATGTGAGCCGTCTTCATTGGAAGCGGCCTTGACCACCTCTTTGATGCACATTTCCATAAAGCGCATTCTGTTCTCCAGACTGCCTCCGAACTCATCCTTGCGGTGGTTGGTGTAGGGACTCAGGAATTGGGAAATCAGATATCCGTGGCCTGCATGCACCTCCACGCAGTCGAAGCCTGCCTGAATAAGCAGTTCCGTCGCCGTGCCGAAAGCCTTGGCCACTTCTTCTATCTCAGCCTTGTTCATGCCGTGCACGAAGGTGGGGGAGTAGAGGTTGAAGCCCGAGGTTGCGCCCAGAGGCATGCATCCGCAAGTGCGCCTGTGCGACATGTTGCCGCAGTGGCCCAATTGGATGGAAGCCTTTGCGCCTTCCGCGTGGATGGCATCAGTCAATTTGCGCAGTTCGGGTACGATTTCGGGGCGGACCCACAGCTGATTCTCGAAGCTCAGTCCGCTCTGGCATACTGCGGCATAGGCTACGGTAGTCATTCCTATGCCGCCGCGGGCAACGGCCGTATGATAATCGAACAGTTCCTTGCCCGGACGATTGCCGGGGCACATCGCCTCAAATGCGGCAGAACGTATTGTCCTGTTGCGCAGGGTGATGGGCCCCAGCTGAAAAGGTGTGAATATTTCGCTCATTTTCTATCAGATCATAAGGGAAGCTACGAGCGCAAGAATTGCGTAGAATTCGGGAAGAGCTGCGTAGATGAGGGTGTTGGTCATAACGTCGTGACCCTGTGACACGCCTACTACACCATTTGCACAAACCTGGCCCTGACGTATGGCGGAGAAGAGACATACGAGGCCTACGGAAACGCCTACGCCGAAGCAGATGAAGCCGTTTTCAACTACCCAGGGCAGACCCTTTACTACGGCCCACATTACGAAAGCCACGAAGCCGTACAGACCCTGAGTGGCGGGGAGAGCCGAAAGAATCATATAGGAAGATGATTTTTCGCTGTTGATTTTCAATGCGCCTTCTGCTGCATTACCTGCGATTGTGGTTCCTATTGCACTGCCTATGCCGCCGAGCGCGAGCATAAGACCGAGTCCGAGAAAACCGAGAATTGATTGTAGTTCCATAATTTAAAATGTTTTTATTTGTTTATTTATTAGTTAACGGTTGATATTTGACACCTCTGCCCTCATAGCCGGAATTTTTGAAATACTCGACGAAGTTGAGCCTCAGAGGATGTACGAAAGCTCCCAGACAGCTCATCGCGAGATTGAGCGTATGTCCGAGGATGAGAATGAGTATGAAGGGAACCCAAGTCCAGGTGGGATTGTCCCCCAGAACCATGGTGCCGAGGTTGTTGAAGGCGCCTCCGAGCATACCGCCTGCCAGTCCGAGGGCATACAGACGTATGTAGCTGAGCACGTCTCCCAGCAGACCTGTCATCATATTATAGGTATCCCAAAGGCCTGCGCCTATGTTCAAGAGAGGATTGCGGCCGGGTTTGTTGAAAATGTATATGCCCAGACCGGAAACGACGGCAAGTCCTATGACAACCCATTTGAGGGCATCCCCTCCGAGTACGCCGAAGACAGCCAGGGCCGCCGTCACCACTCCGCCTACAACCAGCAGGGTCCAGCCCCAGGTCGAGAGACTTCCCAGCAGACCGTTGCGCTTGGTGCTGCAGGCCGTTTTGACTATCATTGCCAAACAGATGTGGAAGATGCCTATGCCGAGAGACATAACCATCTGGGGGTCGAACTTGCCGGCCACCTTGCCTACGTTGCCTTCCACTATCATACAGGACTTCATCCACTGCGGAACCCAATCCTGATTGAAGAGGCTGATACCGAAGAAGGTGCCCAGGAACAGTCCTATGATGAAGGTGCCTGCTCCAAGGAAGAACACCAGACGGTGCATTTTGCCGAGGGAGGACTGGGGCATCTTGAACTTGAGCACCATCGCTATAGCCATAAGCAGCAGTCCGTATCCCGCGTCTCCCATACAGATGCTGAAGAACAGCAGGAAGAAGGGAGCAAGTACGGGCGTGGGGTCGAATTCTCCGTAAACGGGCATACCGTACATTCCGGTGAATACCTCGAACTCCTTTGCAAAGCGGTTGTTGCGCAGTTTCACGGGAGTGTCGTCCTCCTTGGCCTCTTCGGACCACCAGTAAAGGTCCATGGCATCGAGCTTGGCTTCGAGCTCTGCTCTGTGCTCGGTGGGCGCAAAGCCTTCGAACACATTGATATAACCCTTCAACTGCTCTGCCTGTTCACCTTCGAGTACCGAGGCTTTCCCTGCGAGATAAGCATCCAGCTGCGCCATTACGGCATTGTATTTTGCCTTGAGCTCATCCTGCATTTCAGCGAGGGCTCCCAGTTTGGCCCCTATGGAAGCAGTCTCTGTCTGCGCGGCGTCCATTTCCAGCTGTATGGCCATTACGGAACGGGGCTTTTCAATCAGACCGGGCAGGGGAGACTGTTCCTCCGGCTTGCTGTTCACCACCACGAAGAGCACTTTGCCGTCCTTCTTGCCTATGGTCTGGATTGCATATTGTTCCTCCCATTCCTCCTTATAGCTCTTGGCCGAAATGGCATGGAATTCCAGGGTACAGCCCTCCCGAGCAAGCTCGTTAAGGGCAGTATTGTCGCAGACACCCCATATTTTGGCTGCTTCGAGCTCCTTTGCCAGGGCATTCACCTGCGCGCGTTTTGCCGCCTGCGCTGCCTTGAGAGCTGTTCCGGACATAACTTCCTTGATACTTTCAGCCTTGCGCATCATCTCCAGAGAAGTCTCGTCCACGCATTTGTGGGAGCGGCGTATGTCCATCACGCCCATTTGCTGCAGAGCGGTGATGAGCGCCCCTGTATTCTCGTTGAGGCTCACGAGGGTGTATTTGGTCATTTTTGTAATCATGCGCCAAGGCCCTCCAACGCCTCTTCCTCTTCGTGACGGCTCTTAACTATCTTCTGGCTCGCCTTGGAGAGGTTTTCTTCATCTTCCATGAAACGTTTGATTTTGCGTATGGCTTCTTGATATCCCGGTATCTGCACCTTCTCGTAGAGGTTCACCTTCTGGGTGGTCTTCTTGCGGGAATATTCCAGGATGCGGGCCTTTTCCATATACACCTCGCTCTGTATGCCCAGACGGGACAAATCCTTGAGAATCTGCACTCCGTCTGCATACCAGGCCGGTGCCTGAAAGGCGTTGAACTCACCTATCTCATAGGTGATGTCGCCGAGCAGGGGGACTTTCACGCCGGCCACTTTCCCCACTTTCAAATCCACGTCCTTGATGCTGATGAGGTCCGGACGGAACTCGTTCCACAACGAGGCTATGTGGTCGTAGGTGGTCATTGCCTCTTCCAGATCCTTCTTCGCCTGCTGCGCTTCTGCCTTGCAGCTGACTACCGCCATCCTGAGCGCCGACTCCTTGTTCTTTAGAGTGGGCAGGGCGCTCTGGCGCATCTTCAGTTTCTTTCCGAGGTCCCCCAGCGATGTTTTGTTGTATTGAAATTTAATTGCCACGCCAGTATTTGTCAATCATTGCTTGTTTGATACCTGTCTCTGCCTTGGTGAAATACCTTGCGAAAAGTTCCCAGGTCTTGTCGAGCATCTCGTCCAGACCGAGGTTCACGTCGATTGAAAGTATCTCGCTTGCGTAGTCCTTCGCATACTTGAGGCAGCGCATGTCATAGTCGGAAAGGTCAAAGCCGTTCTCGAGTTTGGTCTTGGCATTCTGGGCGTCGGAATAAAGGCGCACGGATGCATTCATTACCTGGCTGTGGTCCTCGCGGGTTTGCTTGCCCTGCACGAGCTGTTTGAGTCGGGAGAGCGAGCGGAAGGGGTCGATGATGACCTTGCCGGAGTCGGCGTCCGCGCGGAGGAAGAGCTGTCCCTCGGTGATGTAGCCTGTGTTGTCGGGAATGGCGTGTGTGATGTCGCCGTCGTTGAGGGTAGTCACCGCGATGATGGTGATGGAGCCTCCGTCAGGCAGCTGCACGGCCTTCTCGTAGATTTTTGCGAGGTCGGAGTAGAGCG
>JAEDMF010000035.1 GCA_016303175.1 Bacteroidales bacterium | reverse complement strand
GCAGACCCGGACCCAGAGTCACTTCAAGCATCTTCTGGGTGAACTCCACGGCATCTCCGTTTTTCATACCGCGGGTACTCTCGAACACCTGTACGGACGCTTTTGCTCCGTTCACTTTGATGACCTCGGCCATCAGGCGCGTGCCTCCCGTGGTTATGTAGCATATTTCGTTCTCCCGTACGGGACCGTCGCACAGCACCGTCACGAGATTGGAAACAATACCGATAACTTTTCCTGTTGTTGCCATATTATTTTAATGTATCAAATTCAATATTACCATAACTGCCTCTTACTCCTTCGACCAGCTTGCGGAGCATGGTGCGGCCCGTCTCCTCGTCCAGCAGCATCCATCTGCGTATGATGCACAGTTTACATACTATCCCGAGCACGTTGTCCAGCTTGAAGCTCTTGAAGATGTTGATGGAGTCGATGCTGTCCCAGAGGAAGTCGTCCATCGCCTTCTCGCGCCGGAGCAGGTCCTTCTCGCGGAAAATGGCGGCGATGGCTGCTGAGTCGTCCCCTTCGGGAGCGTTGTCCATGCGTATGATGTCGCTGCCGGCTTTTCTGCCGAGGGCCGTGTTGAGATACTCCACCTTGGCATTGCGCAGGCGCAGGTCCGCCGCGAAATATCTTTTCACAAAGTCATTCTTTTCCTTCAGGGCCCTGGTGTAGAACTCTTCCGTGAGATTTTCGCTAGTGAAAGCGCTCACCACAAAGTCCATCATTGCGGCATCCTTTCCGTTCAGTTGGGAACGTATCCATCCGAGGGTGGACTCGAGACTCTCCGCGTCAGCCTTGTAGAGCTTGTTCACGGAGGCCATTGAGGCTACGATATATGTATAATTGTTATTCACCGTTATTCACCGAAAAGTGTTTTGCGCGTTACGGGGCGAAGATATGCGCAGATGAGTTCCTTGAAAGTTTCTTCGCTGAATGAAATGAAATATGAACCGTCCTTGGGACCTATGTGCAGGCCTCCGGTGATGTTTTTGCTGAGTTGCACGTCTATGCCCGAACCTATTGCCGCGCTGACTTCCTTCTCCACATAGCTCTGGAGTTTGCTGTCCTTTCCAAGTACTATGTTGAGGTCACCGCCGTTTTCTGCGGAAAATTTCTCCGCTATGGTCATAATGAGCTTTTTTGTGAATTCCTCGTTGCCGAGCACTCCCTCTACGGGTTTCTCCACAACTTTGGCGCTGATGGCCCGGAGGATGTCGTTCTTGGTTGCTTCGATAGCCTGGAATGAGGCCATTTTGATGTCTGATGCGCTCTTTGCAGCTATGTCAGAAGCCTGCTTGCTGGCATCGCTGATGATTTTTTCCGCGCTCTGACGGGCGTCGTTCAGGATGGCTTCGGCTTTTGCCTTGGCCTCCTCAAGGATTCTCTCGCCTTCGGCCTGGCCTTTTGCGAGTCCCTGATTATACAACTGCTCTGTCAGTTCCTGTAGCTTGTTGGTCGCCATGTCTGTTATATTTGTTTTTTAAGTTTGTTGTTATCAGCATATTCCTTGCACCAGGCCGTCAGAGCACAGCTTTCGCAGGCGCTCTTGCGTGAGGTGCATACATATCTCCCGTGCAGCAGAAGCCAATGATGGGCGGTGCCCAGAAGTTCGGCGGGGATGTGTTTGACGAGATCCTTCTCTACTGCTCCCACTGTGGTGCCGCTCGAGAGGCCGAGCCTTCTGGAAACCCTGAAAACGTGGGTGTCCACGGGCATGGCCTGCCCTCCGAAACACACGGCCACCATCACGTTGGCTGTTTTGTGTCCTACACCGGGGAGGCTTTCCAGTTCGGTGACGCTCCTGGGGATTTCGCCGCCGAAGTCATTGCACAACTTCTGTGCCATTGCCACCAGATGTGCAGCCTTGGAGTTGGGGTAGGAGATGGAACTGATGTACTTCAGAACCTCTTCCGGCGTGGCTGTCGAGAGGGCGTGGGGGTCGGGATAGGCCCTGAACAGGGCGGGAGTCACCATATTGACTCTCTTGTCGGTGCATTGGGCCGACAGCATCACGGCCACCAGCAGCTGGTAGGGGGAATTGTAGTTCAACTCGGATTTGGCCTCCGGCATATTCTGTTTGAACCACTCTAATATTTTCTCGTATCTTTGCCCTCTTGTCATAGCTGCTCCACGCATTTTTCGTTCTCGCACAGGAAGACCCTGCCGGGGTGGGAATCCAATAATTCCCTGTTGTGCGTGACCATCAGTATGGCAGTTCCGGCGGCGTTGATGCCTCGCAGCAGTTCCATTATGTCGCTGGCCGTATCTTTGTCCAGATTGCCGGTGGGTTCGTCGGCGAGTATGAGGGAAGGCTTGTTGAGCAAGGCTCTTGCTATGGCTATCCTCTGCTGTTCTCCGCCGGAGAGCTGGTAGGGCATCTTATGGATCTTTGTGGCCATCCCCACGGAACCGAGCACTTCGTCTATCCTGTCCTGTATAGCGTTCCTGTCCTTCCACTCCGTGCTCCTGAGCACGAATTCCAGATTGTCCTGCACCTTCCTGTCCATAAGCAGCTGGAAATCCTGGAATACGACTCCGAGGCTGCGCCTCAGGCGGGGAATGTCCTTCTCCCTTATGGTACGGAGATTGTATCCGCATACTGAGCCTTCTCCTTCCAGCAGGGGATTTTCGGCAGTGATGGTGCGTATTATGGAGGTTTTGCCCGAACCGACCTTGCCTATCAAGTAGGCGAAATCTCCCGGAGCAATGTCCATGTCGAGTCCGTGGATTACGGGCGCCTCGCCATTGAAGATGGTCGCTCCTTCAAAATGTATCAGAGATGAGTTGTCGGGCATTGTCGAAACTGTACTTCAATCAGGAAATCCTAAAGCGGATGACCTTAACCTCACAAAGATAATAATATTTGGGCAATTTTTGTAACTTTGTAAAAATAATTGCAGGTATGAGAAAAACCATCATCATATTCCTTGCGGCGGTCCTGTCTCCGGCACTTTTTGCCCAGAACCGCAGTATCGAAAAGGCTTTGACCTTGTATGACAGGAAGATGTATGTGCAGGCGGAGGATATACTCCAGTCCCTTCCCGAATATGGCGACGATCCCGTTGCAGACGGATACGCCGTGCTGTGCGCCTTGAAACTCCGCTCCGACGGGTCTGACATCCTCGCCGAAAACTACCTGTTGCGCTATGCCAGCAGCGTGCTGTGCGACGACATTTGTCTGGAGCAGGCCCTGATACTCTTCGACAAGGCGGCCTACCAGGCATCGATGGAAAAGTTCCTCAAGGTGAAGCTGCGCAATGTGCCCCGCAAGAGCCGTAGCGAGGTCTTGTTCAAGATGGGGTACTGCTGCCACAAGGAAGGCCGGCAGGCCGAAGCGGAGCATTACTTCGACGAGGTGCTTTTGCTTGGCGAGAACGATTATTCGGCTCCTGCCCGCTATCTCAAGGGATATCAGCTGTATGTACAGGGTGACTGTAAGGCCGCCCTGCCGCTTTTCGAACAGGCCGGCGCGGACGAGCGTTTAGAAAAGTTGTCTAATTACTATATTGCTCTGTGTCAGTATGATGCGCGTAATTTTGACTTCCTGCTCACGGAGGGTGTCCGTTTCTATGAGCAAGCTCTTGTGCCCGTAGACAGGCTGCCCCATCTTGCCCGGCTGCTCTCCGAGGCCTGTCTGGACAGGGGAGACAGTGCCAGGGCTCGCAAGTACTTCGGCGCGAGCGACGACGGTTCCGCAAGAACCAGAACGGATTATTTCTATGCCGGCAGTCTTTTGTTCTTGACCAAGGAATGGGACGGGGCCATAGACAATTTCAAACAGGTGACTGCGGTGCGTGATTCCTTGAGCCAGATTGCCTGGTACCAGATGGGACAGGCCTATATGGAGCGCAAGAATAAACTTTCTGCTCTGGAATCATACAAGAACGCTTCCTCATTCGACTACGACCGCAAGATGAAGGAAGATGCTTTCTTCAACTATGCCAAGTTGGCCTTCGACGTGAACGGGGATACCTCCGTTTTCACGGATTACATACGCAATTATTCCGACAGGGTCAGGGGAGAGAAGATTTATTCCTATATGGCGCTTGCATCCCTTGCCGACAAGAATTGGCAGGCCGCCATCGACTTCTACGACAAAATAGACATGCTCAGCGGCGTCGATAAGGACAACTACGTGCACGCCAATTACATAAAGGGCGCAGAATTGCTTGCTGCGGGTTCGTACCGGCGCGCGGCGTCCTGTTTTATGGCCGTGACCTACTATGCTCCCAAGGAGGACGTGGTGAACCAGCTCGCAAGGTACAATCTGGCTGAGGCCTATTACCGTGACGGCCAGTACGACAAGGCTGCCTCCATTTTCGTGGAACTGTACAATGGAGCTGCTCTTTACGGACTGCCTCAAGGGGAGATTTTGAGCTATGACGCCGCCTACGCGATGTTGCGCAAATACGACTACAATGCCGCAGGAGCATGGTTTGCGCGCTATGTTGCGGAAAATCCTTCCGGTAGCCGCGTGAAGGACGCTATGTTGCGAAGGGCGGATTGCCTTTTTATGCAGGCAGACTACAAGGGGGCCGCTTCCGCCTACGAGGAGGTGCACTACAAGTGGTCAGATGCGTCTGATATATATCCGTACTATCAGGGCGCGGTGTGCTATGGTCTGCTAAAGAACGACAGACGCAGGCTGGAACTGCTCTCCTTGGTGAAGGATGCCTCGCCCACTTCTCCCTGGTATGCCGAGGCTATGTTTGAGTTGGGAAAGGCCCAACACTCCCTCAAACAGAAGAAGGAGGCTGCCGAAACCTTCAATTTGCTCGCCCAAAGGGTTCCGGGGAGTCCCTATGCTGACCGTGCGGTGCTGGAACTCGGTACCCTGAAGAGGGGAGAGGGAGACGTGGAAGGCGCTCTGGAATGTTACAAAAGGGTAGTAGGGAAGAACCCCTCTGGCGAATTTGCGGAAGATGCCCTTTTGGGTATAGAGTCCATTTATCAGTCTCTCGGCAAACCCAAGGAATATTTAGCCTATCTCGAAACTATAGGGCGGGGCGGCGAAATGTCCGAAGCGGACAAGGAGAATATGATCTTCGCCGCGGCTGAACGCCAATATCTGGAAGAAAATTATGCGGCGGCCCTGCCTGCCCTCGAAGAGTTTGCGGCAGCTCATCCCGCCTCGGCAAATGCGGCTGTGGCCAGATACTATATTGCCGGTTGCCATCTTGCCCAAGCGGATAAGTTGAAGGCCTGCGATGCCTATCTACACTGTGCGGAAGACAGTCTGCTCAATGCCGGAGCGCGGCGCGAAGCATCAGTCAATGCCGCTACACTCAGTTATGCTCTTGAGAATTACGACCAGGCCTGCACCTTGTGGAAAGGGATAGTCGCCGCCGACACTACCCTGCAGTCTAGGAAGGTTTCCGTGCCGGGTCTGATACGCAGCGCTTCTGCAGCGCGCAGGCACGAAGATGTCGTGGCTGCCTATGCGCTTCTGCCTCAGGAGGATTCCCTGACAGCTGCTTTCCTGCCCGCTGCCCAGATGCGTCAGATGAAAGCTCTTTATGCCGCCAGTCTGACAGCCCTTAGCAGACGCGACGAGGCCCTGCCCGTGCTGGAGGACCTTGCGCTTGCGCCTGACACCGCTGAGGGTGCCAAGGCCAATTTCATACTCGCCCAGAATGCCTTTGACAAGGGAGACTTCGAGGGGGTGCGCTCGCGGGTGCAGAAGTTCGGCCAGAGCGGCACCGACCAGACATACTGGCTTGCCAGGGCCTTCGTCCTTCTGGGCGATTCATACGCCGAGCAGGGTAATATGAAACAGGCCAGGGCCACTTGGGAAAGCATAAGGGAAGGCTATGATGGAGACGAGAAAGACATTGCCGAAATGCTCTCCGGCAGATTGGACAAAGTCGAGCAGGAGCAGGACAGTGTCAAAGAAAATCAGTAGGAGACCAAACAGATGAAAAGAACAATCATATTTCTGCTCGCTATTGGCTGCAGTATGCTTGGCCGGGCCCAGGATTCCAAACTCAACCAGACAGTTCAGGTGACGAACCGCTATAAGACCGATTTGGACAGTTTCGAGAAAGACAGTCTGAAGACCTTCATTCCCGACAGCCTGTACAAATTCGATCTCAATTTTGATTACAGCGGGTTCACCAATCCCTACAAGGCCGTCAGGTCCGAGTTCCTGCCCTCATATACTGATTTGGAACTCGCTGCCCGTCCCTGGAACGCCGACAAACTCTACCTCAAATTCGGCCTGGGATACACTCTCAATCCCGAACTGGACTTGGAGTGGAATTTCTATTCTGGCAGGAGATTTAAAATGGGAATGTTTGCCCAGAACCGTTCCTATTTTGGAAATTATCACTGCATTGAGTCCGACGCCTCCAAATTGCTGGTCAAGGACGGGAACAAGAGTTTCGGACTTGCCTCGACCTCGCTTTTCGGGTTCAACGGCCGTTCTGACTGGGAAAGTTGCCGACTGCTTTTCAGCCTTTCTTACGACGGGGTCCATTCCCTGCTGCCTGAGCATTTCAACTCTGTCCCTTCCCTCGCCCGCGTGCTGCGCTCATACAACGCGATGCGCGCGAAGATTGATTTTGCCTCCGTGAGGGATGACAGGCAGAATAATTTCCGCTACGGATTCAAATTAGATTATGTGCTCGGATCTTCCGTGCTGAAGGGCTTTGCCGCCACTCCCGCTATAATCGAGCACAACCTGCTCTTCGATGCCGAGTTCGGCTATGATTTCGAGAAGGGACATTCCCTCGAAGTTGAGGCTCTCGCTGCTTCGACCTTCTCTCTTCAGAATGCCGCCGGGGTCGCTCCCTATCATTGCTCTGACGTTGTCCTTAAGCCACGCTATGCTTATTCCCACGGCAACATTACTGTGGAGGCGGGACTGTCCGTGCTCTTCACTGCCGGAAAGGGAGTCAATAGGGGCGACAACATACTGGAAGTGTGGCCGGCCCTCAGGCTGGATTGGAAAGCAGTGGACGGATGGCTTGACGTATTTGTTCATTCCGATATGAAGGGCAGTTTCGACGGGGCCCGGGGTTCTGCATTCAGAGATATTTTCAATATCCCCCACACGGAAGCTGTAATGGCGGAAACCAAGGATATGACTTTGGACGGAGGCCTCCGCGGCAATATCACGGATGCTTTTTCGTATGAAATAGGAATCGGTTACCAAGGCATTGAGAACTGTCCTCTGTATAAGGTGGATTTTGGTGACGGCGCATTTGTGACCCCAATCATGCCGGTCAACATTATCTATGGCGCTCTTTACAATGCCAATGCCCACCTTGATTTCGGCTTCCGTATGTCGGGCTTCAGGCTGGATGGCCGCGCCGAATACTTTTATTGGTTTGGAGGCGTGTCCCATCTGTATACCCCCTCATCCTTCAAGGCCGATGTCAGTCTGGGTTACGACCTGCGCTCCAGAGTGTTCCCGAAAATCGGCTGCGCCTTCCAATCTCCCTACAGGAGCAATTCCTACCGCACGCAGTTCATTTACGACCTTTATGCTTCGGTGGAAGGACGTCTGAACAACAATTTGTCCCTCTATTTGAAGGGTTCGAACCTGTTGGGGAGAGCCAATCAGTACATCCCTCTGCTTGCGCCCAAGGGAGTGGCGGTTACGGCGGGTGTGGTTTTGAATTTTTGAGAAAAATACTTATCTTTGTTCGTTTTATGGATTTAAGTCCCGCGCGTGTGGGACGTGATTTACGGAAAGACGAACAAAATGAGCGAAATCAAAGATCAGGATCAGCAGAATCAGGATTATTCGGCGGGATCGATTCAGGTCCTCGAAGGACTTGAAGCAGTCAGAAAGAGACCTTCGATGTATATCGGAGATGTCGGTGAGAGAGGCTTCCATCATCTTGTGTATGAGGTTGTTGACAACAGTATCGACGAGGCTCTCGCAGGCTTCTGCACAGATATAGAGGTCTCCATTCTCGAGGACAATTCAATCAGGGTCAAGGACAACGGTCGAGGCATTCCTACCGGTATGCATCCCAAGGAGCATCGCAGCGCCTTGGAGGTGGTGCTTACGGTGTTGCATGCGGGCGGCAAGTTCAACAAGGATTCTTACAAGGTATCCGGAGGTCTGCACGGTGTGGGCGTTTCCTGCGTGAATGCTCTCAGTGACTCTCTCGTTGCGGAGGTACACAGGGAAGGCAAGATTTTCGTGCAGAAATATTCAAAGGGCAAGCCCCTTACTCCGGTGGAGATAGTCGGTGACGCCGAGGATACTGGCACGACGGTGACATTCCACCCCGACCCCGAGATTTTCAGCGTGTCCGAGTACAAGTATGACACTCTCGCTGCGCGTCTTCGTGAGCTGGCTTTCCTGAACAAGGGTATCAGGCTGACGCTCACCGATTATCGCGAGAAAATCGAGAATGCCGACAACGAGGGCAACGTGACATCCGGCTTCCGTAGCGACGAGTTCTATTCCAAGGACGGGCTCAAGGAATTCGTGGAGTATCTGGATGCCGGCGCCGAGCATATCATTCCTGACCCTATCTGCTTGGATACCAACAAGATAATTCCCATTGAAATCGCTCTTCAATACAATAACGGCTTCAGCGAGAAGATTTTCTCCTACGTCAACAATATCAATACGATAGAAGGAGGTACCCATTTGCAGGGCTTCCGCATGGGTCTCACCCGTACCCTCAAGTCCTACGCCGATAAGAACAATATGCTCAGCAAGCTGAAGTTCGACCTCAGCCCCGAGGACTTCCGCGAGGGTCTCACCGCTGTTGTGTCGGTCAAAGTAGCTGAGCCCCAGTTCGAAGGCCAGACCAAGACCAAACTGGGCAATCCCGAGGTTGTTGCCGCAGTATCGCAGGCTACTGCGGCCGCTATGGAGCAGTTCCTCGAGGAGCATCCCAAGGAGGCTAAGCTCATAGTGGACAAGGTCATACTCGCTGCCACCGCACGTCACGCCGCCCGCCAGGCCCGTGAGATGGTGCAGCGCAAGACCGTAATGAGCGGAGCCGGTCTGCCAGGCAAACTCAGTGACTGTTCTTCACGCGACCCCGAGAAATGCGAAATTTTCTTCGTCGAGGGTGACTCCGCAGGCGGAACAGCCGTGACCGGCCGCGATTCCTCCATCCAGGCCATACTGCCGATGAGGGGTAAAATCCTTAATGTGGAGAAGGCTCCCATGCACAGGGTTTTCGAGAATGAGCAGATAAAGAACATCTACACCGCTCTCGGAGTTACGATAGGCACGGAGAATGACCCCAATGAGTTGAATCTCAGCAAACTGCGCTACAACAAGGTCATTATAATGACCGATGCCGATGTCGATGGTTCCCACATCGACACCCTCTTCCTTACCTTCTTCTTCCGTTATATGATAGACCTCATCCGCAACGGACACGTTTATCTGGCTACCCCTCCCCTCTACAAAATCAAGAAGAAGGGTACCAAAAGCAAGGATGGCGAGAAATACTGCTGGACCGAGGAAGAGCGCGCAGCCATTATAGAAGAATTCGGCGGCAGCGCCAACGTTGCCGTACAGCGTTATAAAGGTCTGGGCGAGATGAGCGACGAGCAGCTTTGGGAGACTACAATGAATCCCGAGACCCGCGTGCTTCGTCAGGTAACAATAGAAAACGCCGCCGAGGCGGAACGTACCTTCAGTATGCTGATGGGCGACGACGTTCCTCCCCGCCGCGACTTCATAGAGCAGAACGCGCATTACGCTAACATTGACGCATAAACAACTCAGATATGGACATTTTTGATAGAATTTCACACGATGCAGGCGGCCCCATCGGCCAGTACTTCGAAAAGGCCGCAGGCTATTATATGTATCCCAAGCTCGAGGGCGAACTGGGCCCCCATATGATTTTCAACGGCAAGCCCGTGCTGAACTGGAGCCTCAACAACTATCTGGGACTGGCCAACCATCCCGCAGTGCGCGAGGCTGATGCCAAGGCGGCTGCCGATTGGGGCCTTGCCTATCCTATGGGCTCCCGTATGCTGACGGGCCATACCAAGTATCACGAAAAACTGGAGAGGATGTTTGCCGACTTCGAGAAGAAGGAGGACGCTTTCCTTTTCAACTTCGGCTATCAGGGTATTTTCTCGGCCATAGACACTCTGGTGACCCGCCGCGACGTCATAGTATATGATGCCGAGGCTCACGCCTGTCTGCTGGATGGCATACGCCTGCACATAGGCAGCAAGTACAAATATCGCCACAACGACATAGAGGATTGCGACAAAGTTCTCGCCCGCGCCTGCAAGGAGGCGGAGGAGAACGGTGGAGGCGTGCTTCTGATTACCGAGGGTGTCTTCGGTATGACCGGCGCTCTGGGCAAACTGGATAAGATTGTCGCCCTCAAGCAGAAATATTCTTTCAGGATTTTCGTGGACGATGCCCACGGTTTCGGCCTTCTGGGCGAGCACGGCCGCGGTACTTCTGAGCAGCTCGGCTGTATGGACGGCATTGACCTTTACATAGGCGCCTTCGCCAAGAGTATGGCTTCCATAGGCGGTTTCATCGCAGGCCCCCGCGCCATCATCAACTACCTGCGCTATAATATGCGCAGCCAGATGTATGCAAAGGCCCTTCCTATGCCTCTCGTGCTCGGCAACATCAAAAGAATGGAAATCATCGATTCCCCCGAGGGTGACGAACTCCGCAGGAAATGCTGGGAAATCACCCACGCGATCCAGAAAGGTTTCGTCGAGGAGGGCTTCGACATAGGGGAGGCGGAAGCTTGTGTGACCCCCGTGCACATCAAGGGCGGAGTTGCCCAGGCCACAAAGATGGTTTACGACTTGCGTGAGAACTACCACATATTCTGCTCGGTTGTCGTATATCCCGTAATCCCCAAGGGTATGGTCATTTTCCGCATTGTCTCCACCGCTGTCCATACAATGGACGATGTCAAGGAAACCCTCGCGGCATTCAAGGAAATCAAGGCTAAGCTGGATGCCGGCGCTTATGACGGTGACGACATTGCCGAGATGAGAGTGGAGTAGTGATTTTCAACAATTGAATTGCTTGTAATTATTGGTGGATAAACTAGCGTCATATTTCAAGGACAAAGTTGTTGTCGTGACAGGAGCAAGTTCGGGTATCGGACTTGCTTCGGCACGTTTGTTCCTCAATTACGGCTGCCGGGTAGCGGTTTCCGCAAGGAGGCTGGAACTGCTTGAGCAGCAATATGCTACTTATGGTGACAGGGTGCTCTGCGTGAAGGCGGACGTAAGTGTTGAAGAGGATTGCCGCAGACTTATCGAACTGACGGCGGAGCGCTTCGGTGGCATTGACGTACTGGTCAACAACGCGGGAATATCCATGCGCGCAATGTTCCGCGACCTGGACCTCAAGGTGATAAAGTCCTTGATGGACGTGAACTTCTGGGGTACGGTGTATTGCACCAAGTATGCCCTTCCCTACCTGCTTGCTTCCAAGGGTAGTGTGGTTGGAGTCATTTCCATAGCCGGTTTTGCCGGACTTCCCGGCCGCACGGGCTACAGCAGCAGCAAGTACGCTATAAGGGGCTTTTTGGATACCCTGCGCATAGAACACCTGTACGACGGCCTTCACGTGATGGTCTTCGCTCCGGGTTTTACCGCCTCGAATGTCCGCAATGCTGCTCTCACCGCCGACGGCAGTGCCCAGGGCACCACACCCCGTGACGAAGGCAGGATGATGACGGCCGAGGAGTGCGCCCTCCACCTTGCAAAAGGCTTGCGTCGACGCCGCAGGGAGGTGATACTCACTCCTATAGGAAAATTGACCGTGCTGATGCACAAGATTTTCCCGGCTCTGACTGATGTCCTTGAATTTTCTTATATGGCCAAGGAGCCGGACAGCCCGTTCAAGAAAAAGTAGTATGAAACCCATCCAGTTCCCAAAATCTTATAAGATATTGGTGCCGACCCTGTTGGCCGTGGTCATCATAGGTCTGTGTATGCCGCGCACAGGCGAGTTCGAGTACCATTACCGCAAGGGACACGTCTGGAACTATGAGACCCTCGTGGCTCCCTTCGATTTTCCCATACTCAAGACCGCAGATCAGATAAGTCTGGAGAAAAAAAGGCAGCACGAAGAGTTCATTCCCTATTTCCATTATTCCCCTGAACTCTTCAGGGAACTGGAGTACAAGGCAATTGATGCAGTGCCGGATTCGTTCCGCTACTTTGCACGGACTTTCGTGGAGGCGCTGCGTCCGATGTACGAAAGGGGAGTTCTGCCCGACAACATAGAAGCGGGAGGAGAACTGCAGGGATTGACGGACAGTTCCCTGGTGTATATCAACAGGGACAAGAAGACGAGCAGGATGGCCCGCAGCGAGTTGTATTCTATAAGGCAGTTGCGCACCAAGGCAACGGCGGAACTATGCAAACAGTATTCTGATTCTCTGGTAGACTCCTTGCTGAATGCCTCGATGCTTCTGGATATCCTTACCCCCAACCTGGTCTATGACAAGCAGATAACCCAGGCCCTCCACAAGAAGGACAGCGAAGCTATTTCCCCCACGTCAGGTGTGTTCAAGGCAGGCAACGTCATAATCTCCACGTCGGATATAGTGACAGCGGATACTGAGCAGATATTGGATTCATACAAGGCCGAATATGAGCAGACAGTGGGCTACAATGGGCCCATAGCCCTTCTTTGGCTGGGCAATTTTATGATGGCCCTCGTGCTGGTGTGCTTATTGTTCACCCTTGTGCTTTTCAGCCGTCCCGTAATCTTCCAGCATCCCGGTCAGTATTATTTCATCCTTACGGTATATACCATAAGCGCGGTAGTCACTTTCATTTTCGACAGATTCCCCGCGGAGTATCTCTATTTGATGCCTTACCCTGTGTTTGCCCTGTACTATATGGCCTTCT